>DASTDN010000395.1:0-5124 GCA_035710365.1 Streptomyces sp.
GCCTTCCCGACCACACGGTCCACCTCCAGCCGGGCGACACGACGACCCTGGCCCTGCCCGACTGAACTCCCCGCACTCCCCGCACGAGACGCCCCGCGCATGCCGAGGGGCCCGGGCAGTCCGCCCGGGCCCCTCGGCCTCCCCTCGCGATCAGGCTTCTCCGGCGTCAGTGTGCGCCGGGGCCGCCGCTGCCGAACGAGCCGCCGCCTCCTTCGTTCCAGCGCGGCCGTTCCCTCGGGGGGCCACTGTGGTCGGCGGTGTTTCCGTGTCCCGGCATGTCGTGCGGCAGCAACCGTTCGTCGCTGCGCGGCATTTCCTCCGGCTCCCTGTTCTCCCGCACCTCACGGACCGGGCCGTCGGCGGGCATGCGCGGCTGCTCCTCGCGCCGGGGGCGCCGCGACTCGCGGCCCAGTACCCGGACGCCGAGCACGAACGCGCCGATCAGGACCGCGACGACAATCAGTCCGGCCACCAGCAGCCCGCCGCCGAGTGCGCCCCGACCTGCGGCGATGTCGATCCATACGGTGTTCATGGGCGGCGGGTACCCCGGCCGCCCCGCCTGAACCCGGCCACCTCACCGGCCCCGGCCCACGGGCCCGGGCCCGGAAACCACCTCCGTCCGTCGCCACGGCAACCGGTCCCGGCCGCTGTGGCCCCGTGCCGCTGCTCCCACGGCGGCCCGCCCCCGGCCGCTGTGCCGCTTCGCCCGCTGCTCCGACGACGGCCGCCGCACGCCGCACGCCGTCCGGCGCCGTAGCCGTACCCGGCGGCCGGTGCCCCGCCGTGGGGGAGCGCCGGGCGGCCGCCGACCGTGTGCCCCGCGTGCCGCCGGTGACGTCGCGGTCGGCACGCCGCCCGAGTGCCCGGCGCGGAGTCGGCGAAAACTGGCCGGAACCCTTGGGAACAGCGGGTTTGGCGCCCTCGGCGACGGGCTACCCGCGCTGTGTGACCACGACATCCCAGCAGGAGCTGTTCCGGTTCCTGGAAGACCGCTTCGCCTGTGCCCAGGCGTGCACGGAGTGCGCCAAGGCGTGCGCGCTGCGCGCCAGCCTCGTGGAGCCGGACGGAAGCGAGAAGCAGGAACGCGTACGACGCCAGGCCATCATGTGCGCGGAGGTGTGCGACACGACGTGCCGCGTGCTCTCCGAGCAGAACCAGGTGGACGAGAACGTCATCCGCACCCAACTGGAGTGGTGCCGGACCGTCTGCCTGGACGGCGCCCGCCTCCTCGACGGCCATCCCGGCGCGGAGGACACCGCGAAGGCCTGCCGCGAATGCGCGCAGGCCTGCACGGATTTCCTGACGACCCTTCAGTGAGGTGGAGGCGGGGGGCGGCGGCCGGAGACGACCCCCGGCCGCCGCCCTCGCAGCCGGTCCCTCCCGCACCCGTTCACGTCGCCGCCAGCAGCGCCTCCAGCGCCGCCGCCGTCTCCGGGTGCCGGCCCAGCAGGGCCGCCCCCGCCGGTCCGGTGTCCGGCGCGGCCCACTCGCCCTCGCAGCCCAGCAGCCGCGCCACCGCGTCGCAGGCGGCCGGATGGGCCCGCAGCAGGGCCGCACCGCCACCGGCGTCCCCGTTCCGCTTCGGGCGGGCGACGGCCGGGTCCGGCTGCGCGCGCCACGGCGGGACCCACCCGTCCAGCGCCGCCAGCCGCCCGGGGAAGATCCGCCCCGCCTCCCGCACCAGCAGCGGAGCGGACTCGGCCCCGCCCGCGCGCAGCGTCGTGATCAGCGTCGGCAGCCACGGCAGCAGCACCGGGTCCGGCAGCCGCGCGAACGCGTTCGACACGGCCTCCACCACGAAGTCCGTCAGCCCCGGCACCGGCACCAGCGCGTGCAGGAAACCGCTCAGGTACTGCGGATACGCGTGCAGCACCAGCGGGTTGCCGAGCAGTTCGTCGCACCGCTCCCGCAGCTTCGGCCGTGACAGCGTTCCCAGGTGGGTCTGTGCCGCCCACAGCAGCGCCGACTTCGCGGGGTCCTGGGGGTGCGACTGGCCGACCGCCAGCTCCAACTGCGTACGGTCGCAGCCCAGCGACAGCGCCAGGCCCTCCATGCTGAACAGGAAGCCCAGCATGGCCGCCACCTGCCCCACCGTGGCGTCCTCGTCGGTGAACGCCGTCGGCAGCAGCGTGCAGTAGTGCGCGTAGCCCGTCTTCACGAACGACTCGATCCACTGCGGCAGCACCGGCTCGCTGGTGCGGTAGTACGCCAGCAGCCGCCGCACCCGGCGCAGCACCTCCGGCGCGCCGTCCACACTGCGCTCCGCCGACAGCACCTCCAGGGCACGCGTGCCCAGCTCGTCGGCGAGCCGCCGGCTGCGCAGGTACAGCGACGCGTCCTCGACCGTCTGCAGCACCGTCGCCGCCGTGGCGCGCCCGTCGTACGCCGTGCGGCGCAGCCGCTGCTCCAGGACCTGCTCGATGCTGACGCCCTCGTACCCCAGCTCGATCAGGGCGCGCTGGTGGGTGCCGAGCGCCAGGTCCCAGGACTCCTGGATGGGCCGCTCCCCGAGCGTGCGTTCGCCCATGATCGGCCGTGCGGCGCCGTGCGGCATCAGGTACCGCAGCATCCACAGCACGTCCGAGCACGCCTCCAGCGCGGGCCGCCCGGCGATGTCCAGCAGTGCCCGCTGCACCCCGCGCTGCTGGAGCCTGAGACCCAGCGGCTCCAGCCGGTCGTGCACGTCCCGGGCGAGCGGCGGCAGCGAGTCGTAGCCGACCTGCCCGATCCGGTCGCCGCCCATCATGATCTCGACGAGCCTGCGCACGTCCCGCCGGCCCGGTACGGCGTCCTTCTCGATGCAGGTGACGGCCGCGTCCTGGAAGTCGTACGGCGTCGGCTTCGCCCGGTCGCGCATCCCGGCCAGCAGGATCGACGTCTCGAACACGGCGATGGCGTCGGCGGTGGAGGCGAGGTAGCCGTTGCGCCGGGCGGCGCGCACGATGTCCACCGACCAGCCGAGCAGCTCCGCCTCGTCCAGCCGGTCGACGACCGGCGGGCGTTGCAGGAACCCGGTCAGCCTGTCGGAAGCGGCCCCGTCCGGCACGGGCACGGCAGCCGCGACGGCCTTCTTCGCCGTCTTCTTCTTCGTGCCGGCCTGTCCCTCCAGCCGGTACGGCGTCACCCGCGTCCGCTTGAGGTTCTTCGCCCACAGGGTCGCCGCGATCGACACCGAACCGGACGCGAGACCGAACTGCGCCTCGATCGCGGTGTGACTGGACGGGATCAGCCCGTGCTGCCACTTCGTCGCCGAGCGCGGCGAGATCTCGAAGGTGCCGGCGCCCGCCACACCGAACTCCTCGACACGGCTGGCCGCGTGGAAGGCGCCGCACACGTACAGGCAGTCCTCGGCGGCGGTGCCCGTCGCCGCCAGATGCTCACGCATCCGTGTCCACATGTAGCGTTCGCGGTCCTCGTCCACGCGCACCCGGTGCGGATCACCGGGCGCCAGGCGCCGGAACAGGCTGCCGATCAGCAGCATGACCTGCCGGTAGGTGTCGTGGTCGCTGTCGCCGAGCGGGAGCTCCACGTACTGGTGCCACCACTCCGACCAGTGCCGCACCCTGCCGTGCCGCAGCAGGTGCTCCTCCAGCTCGGCGAAGCGCGGCCGCAGGTCGCCGATCTCCACGCCCACGGCGTCGCCGTGCAGCGCGGCCTCCTCCTCGGCGGGCGGCGAGTCCGGCTCAGCGGGTCCGTCCTGCCGCTCGCCGCGCGCGTTCCACTGGAACACGTGGTCCGAGGACCGGTCGACCAGCACCAGCTCCACGCCCGGTGTGTCCAGCGCGTAGGCGATCGCCTGGTACTCGGCGGACGCCTCGGTGATCGGGGCGACCACCGACAACGGCGCCCACTCGGCGGGAAAGCCGTCGATCTCCGACGCGAACGCCTGCACCGCGACCGGCAGCCGGCAGTTGCGCAGCTCCGTCAGCAGCGGCGCCATGTCCTCGCACAGCTCCAGGTACACCACCTTCGGCTGCTTCTCCCGCAGCCGGCGCGCCATAGCCAGCGCGGACGCGGGGGAGTGGTGGCAGACCGGGAAGATCTCCAGCGGCTCGCGCACCGCACGGTCCACGTCGTCGACGATGCCGAGGAGGATGCCCTCCAGGGCGCCGGGTCCGTCGGCGAACGTCGCGGCGGCCTCCCGCAGCTGGCCCCGCAGCGCCCCGAAGGCGCTCTCCTGGCCGCCGCTCACGACAGGGTGGCGATCGCGTCGCGGCCGCCCTCCAGGAACTCCGGCCAGGAGCCCCCCTCGTCCTTGCTGCGCGGCTCCACCACGCCGTGCAGGTACTTGTTGAGGATGGCCAGGTCCTCGGGTTCCCGCCGGGCCAGCGACCCGACCAGCGACGACGCGAGCGTACGGGCCGTCAGGGCCTGCTCACCGAAGAAGTTGCCGTGCAGGATCGCGTCCTCCAGGACACCGATCTGCTCGGCGGTCGACAGCGCGGACTCCAGCTTCTCGTCGTCGCTGCCCGCCGCCGCGGCCGACGCCCGCAGGTCGGCGAAGCTCTGCAGCAGCACGTCCAGCAGCGTCGGCGGTACGTCCAGCTCGATCTGGTGGCGGCGCAGCAGTTCCTCGGTGCGGAAGCGGACGATCTCCGCCTCGCTCTTCTTGTTCGTCACCACGGGGATGCGGACGAAGTTGAAGCGGCGCTTCAGCGCGGACGACAGGTCGTTGACGCCCCGGTCACGGCTGTTGGCGGTGGCGATGACGGAGAAGCCGGGCCGGGCGAAGACGATGTTGTCGCTGTCCTGGTCGCTGCCCAGTTCCGGCACCGAGATGTACTTCTCGGACAGGATCGAGATCAGCGCGTCCTGGACGTCGCTGGTGGAGCGGGTCAGCTCCTCGAAACGGCCTATCGCGCCGGTCTCCATCGCCGTCATGATCGGCGAGGGGATCATCGACTCCCGGGACTGGCCCTTGGCGAGGACCATCGACACGTTCCACGAGTACTTGATGTGGTCCTCCGTGGTACCGGCCGTGCCCTGCACGACCAGCGTGGAGTTGCGGCAGATCGCCGCGGACAGCAGCTCGGCCAGCCAGCTCTTGCCGGTGCCGGGGTCACCGATCAGCAGCAGACCGCGGTCGGACGCGAGGGTGACGATGGCGCGCTCGACGAAACTCCG
>DASTDN010000396.1:0-2837 GCA_035710365.1 Streptomyces sp.
GTGCGCACCCGCCTCGCCGCGCCGCGGCACGTCCCCGGCGACGGCATCGACCCCGGCCCGGTGCCCGGCATGGGCCCCGCGGAACGGCGTGCCGCGCGCGGGATGCCGGTCCCCGGGATCGGCGCCGACCTGTCAGGCGGCCCCGCCTCCGCGACGCTCGCCCTGCTCGCCGCCGGGCTGCCGGGCAGACCGGGCACCGTGCTGGGCCACGGCACAGGAGCCGGGGAGCGGCTGCTGGCCGTCACCTTCAACGACCTCGCCGTCCGGGACCGCCGGGCCGAGACGGAGCGGGCGGCGGAGCTCGCGGCCAACCCGCGCCTGCACCACGTGGTGGTGACCGGCGGCGAGGAGACCCTGCCGTACCTCGACCTGGAGGTGCCGCTCACCGACGAACCCGGGCCGAGTCTGGTGACCGCCGCCCGCCACCGGGCGCGGCTCTCGGCGGGCAGCGCGGACCACTTCACCGGGTACGGGGCGCGGCAGGCCCTCGACGCGCACCCCGCGCGCCTCGCCGATCTGCTGGTGGACCGCAAGCGGCGGCACCTCGTGCGGCCCGTCGCCGCGCTCACGAAGGCGGACGGCTCCGTGCTCGTCCCCGCGCGCGTGTACGGGGCGGCCCGGCGGCTGGCCCGTACGCCCTACCGCACGGGGATCGAGGCGCTCGCCGACAGCCTCATGCGGCGCCGGTTCGACGAGCCCGGAGGGGCGGTCGGTGCCTCGCTCGCCGCGCTGAGCTGGGGCAGGCCGGGCCCGGCCGCGCGCTGGCTGACGGGGGAGGCCCTGGCCGAAGTATCGGTTCGCCTCCAGGCGTCGACCCACCGCTCCGGGGTCGGTCCCGGGCAGCGGCCGGGGGACTACCGGGCGCGGGCGGCTCTCGCCCGGTGCGCCGCCGACCTGCGGATACTGGAGCAGGCGGCCGAGGTCCGCTCGCAGCGGCTGCACATGCCGTTCCTCGACAACCAGGTCGTGCGGGCGTGCCGGGCACTGCCCGAGGCGCTGCGGGTGCAGCCGGGGGCGCGGGCGTCCATCCTGCGCACCGTGCTGGAGGGCGCCGGAGTGACGGAACTGCCCGCCGGGTGGGGCGCGCCGAGCCTCGCCACGGCGGCGGCCGCCGCGCGTACGGGGCTGCGGGTCGCCGCGGACTCCCTGGTGAGGCTGTTCGACACGCCGCTGCTGGCGGAGGCGGGACTGGTCGAGGCGCGGGTGGTGCGCAAGGCCGTACGGGCCGCCGCGGCCGGGGAGGAGCTGCCGGTGGACGGCATCGCCGAACTCGTCTCCCTGGAGCTGTGGCTGCGCCGGCTGCTGGCCCGGCGGGGCACGTGCTGGACGGGGACGCCCGCGCGCCCGCGGGCCGTACCCGCGGGGATCGCCCCGCAGCGGGGCGTGCTGGGCACGGGCGGACGGGGCACGGCGGGGATCGCGCGGTAGCGTCCCCGCCCGGGCCGGTAGCGCCCCCGCTCGCCCCCACTTGCGCCTCGTGGGTCTCCGCGGAGGGCTTGGCGGGCGGTGTGCGCCCGGCGTGCACCCTTGCGGAGGGCTTCCCGAGGGTGCTTGCCCGGAGCGCGCGTCCCGGCGGTGTCCGCCCGGGCGGGCGCCTTGCGAGCTTCCCCGGGGTTCACTGTGGGCGGCGTGGCCCGACGTGCACCTTGCGGTGTTCCGGGGGGCGCGTCCCGGCCGTGCCCGCCCGGGCGGGCGCCTTATGGGTCCCCGGGATGCCTCGCGGGTGGCGTGGGCCCGACGGCCCCGGCGGTGCGCCGCTTGGGAGAGCGACACACCTCGCGCCGCCCGAGGAAGCGGCCACCCAGCGGTGCGCCGCCCGGGAGAGCGGCACCCCTGCGCAGCGCCGCCCGGGAAAGCAGCACACCGCGGGGCCGGTGGGAGTGCGGCGTACCGCTCTCCCACCGGCCCCGCCGCACGGATCACGCTGTTCCCCGGGTGGAACCCGGGGTGGGCGTCCGGAGGGCGCGGGACGCCCCGCCGGTCACGCCCGGGAGCGCAGGCCCTCCAGCAGGATGTCGAGCAGCCGTGCCGAAGCCGCCGCCTGCTGGGCCGGGTCCGGCAGCGAGGGCGCCGCCGTCGCGATCACCAGCAGGACGTCCGAGACCGACACGTCCGGCCGCAGCTCGCCCGCCGCGCGCGCCCGCTCCACGAGCCGGCCCACCACCTCCAGCAGCTCCGCCGCGCCCGCGTCGTCCCCGTCCGCGACCGGCTCCTCGGGCACCAGCCGCAGCTCACCCGCGACCGCCGGCTGCGACCGCTGCTGCGGCACCTTCGCCGGTTCGGACGCCTCGCCGACCGCCTGCTCGTCCGCCACGCCGACCCGCAGCACCTGCGGCGGCAGCAGCCGCCCGGCGCCCGACGCCACCGACGTACGCAGGAAGCGGGACAGCGCCGACCACGGCTCGTCCTCCTGCCCCAGCGCCGCACGCGCCTGCTCGGTCAGGCGCGACGTCTCCTCCTCGGCTATCCGCCGGACGAGGACGTCCTTGCTCGGAAAGCGCCGGTACACCGTGCCGACACCGACCCGCGCGCGCCGCGCCACGTCCTCCATCGGAGCGCCGTAGCCCAGCTCGCCGAAGACCTCGCGCGCCGCGCGCAGCACGTGCTCCAGATTGCGCTGGGCGTCCACCCGCAGCGGTGTCGTGCGCGCCACGTCCACCCGTCCGTCGGCCGTCGCGCTCACCGCGCCACTCTGCGCCACCGCGGACGACCAATGAGACTCCTGCACATGCATACGCATCCCCCGGTAATGACGTCTCCCCCCGGAGACTCTCCCCGCCATCGAAAGCCGGGGTCGGTGGAACAGGCCCGGTTCACCCGGACCGGCCCCGCGCGGA
>DASTDN010000397.1:0-5846 GCA_035710365.1 Streptomyces sp.
CCGGTTCCGGTGGCCGCCCCTCACACCTGTCTGATCCGCTGTCTCACATGTCCGCGGGCCCGGGCTAGTGGCCCTGTTCGTCGCGGCGGCGCTGCCAGCGCTCTTCGATCCGGTCCATCATGGAGCGGCGCTGCCTGCCTCGCCGGCCTGCGGCCGGGGCACCGGAGGCGGGCTGTTCGCCCGGCTTGGGTGCCTTGCGCCAGCCGGTCACGGCGAGCACGGCGCAGCCCAGCATCACGAGGAAGCCGACGACGCTGAGCCAGATCTGCTTGGTGACCATTCCGGCCATGAGGAGCGCAATACCTGCGAGGAAGCCGGCAATCGCCTGGTAGACCCGCCGCCGGGTGTACGTGCGCAGCCCGCTTCCGTCAAGCGCCGACGCGAACTTGGGATCTTCGGCGTACAGCGCTCGCTCCATTTGCTCGAGCATGCGCTGCTCGTGCTCCGAGAGCGGCACGGAGTCCTCCTCATCGTGCAGTCGCCGGGGCGACCCGGGGGGGTCTCTTCAGGATAGGCAGGGAATCGCCCCCGTGAAACCCGCCCCTCTGCGCCAATTGGCCAACCGGAACCCGCCATGACAATCCGGTCCGCTGAAGTTTCCATTCCCCAGCGACCGGCCCGTCATGCCGGGTGGTCTCCTTCGATCATACGGCGCCGTGCCGCCGTTCGGGGGTCCTGTGGCCCACTCCATGCGGCGCGACACGCGCTGATCAGCGGCACTCCGCGGGGACCCGCTCAGGCCTCGACCGTCGCTCCGGTCCCGGCGAGGACGTGGAGCTGGGTGGCCACCGAGTGGAACGCCGGGAGCCCGGCCGCCGCCTCCTCCAGCTTGAGCAGCGCCTCCAGGGCACCGGGCTCGGAGTCCACCAGCACGCCGGGCACGAGGTCGGCGAAGACCCGTACGCCGTGCACGGCGGTGACCTGCAGGCCGGCTTCCCCGACGAGGCCGGTGAGCTGGTCGGCGGTGAAGCGGCGCGGCACGGGGTCGCCCTCGCCCCAGCGGCCGTCCGGGTCGCCGAGCGCCTTCCGGGCCTCCGTGAAGTGGCCCGCGAGAGCACGGGCGAGGACGGCGCCGCCGAGGCCGGCGGCGAGCAGGCTGAGGACGCCCCCGGGGCGCAGGGCGGCGACCGCGTTGCGGACGCCCTCGGCCGGGTCGTCGACGTATTCGAGGACGCCGTGGCACAGCACGGCGTCGTAGCCGCCGCGCTCGGCGACGTCGAGGAGGCCGTGGGCGTCGCCCTGCACGCCCCGGACCCGGTCGGCGACATCGGCCTCGGTGGCGCGGCGCTCCAGGGCGAACAGCGCGTTCGGGCTGGGGTCGACGACGGTGACGCGGTGGCCGAGGCGGGCCACGGGCACCGCGAACTTGCCGCTGCCGCCGCCGGTGTCGAGGACGTCCAGCGTCTGGCGCCCCGTGGCCTCGACCCGGCGTTCCAGGGCGTCCCGGAGGACTTCCAGGACCACGGCGGTACGGATGGAGGCGCGGGTGCGCGTCGGGTCCGGCACGGCAGGTGACTCCTCGGCACGGCACCGCCCGGGGGCGGCGGGGGGAACGGGGCGGCGCCCTCCCGCTCCGGCATGCGGGCGGGCGGGGCTCGGGGTGCTTCCACCCTATTGCCTCCGGTGCGCTGCCCCGCGGCCTGCCGGGCGGCCGTGGGGCGATGGTGCGGGGCGGCCCCGCGGGCCCTCGCTTCTGCGCCTCGCGCGAGCCGCGTGCGGGCCCCTCCACGAAGGCCCGCAGCCGCTCGGCGGTTCTCCCGCCCCCATGCCGGTCTCCCCGGACCCGCGCGCCCTCGGCGGCCCCCTCAGCCCGCGTCCGGCATGCGCCGCGGCGGGCCGCCCGGGCGGTCCCGGCGAACGGGCCGGTCCTGCTCCGGTCCAGGCTGCCCGTCCTGTTCCGGTCCCGGCCCCCGGTCCTGCTCCGGGCGCGGCTGGGGCAGGACCGGCTGGAGGGCGAGCATCCGCTCCACCAGGCGCACGAACATCGCCACGTCACGGATGAGGTCGTCGGCGTCGCGGTGGCTGGCCGCGCCCCTGATGCCCGCCTCCGCGCGGGCTCGGCGGCCGGCGCCCGAGGCGAACAGCGCGCTCCACTCGGAGAGTTCGGGCGCGATGCCGGGGAGTACGTCCCAGGCGCTTCGGATGCGGGCGCGGGCGCGGGGGTCGGCCTGCGGGCGGCCCCTGGCGGCGAGCACCGCGGCGGCGGTGCGCAGGGCGGCGAGATGGGCCGTCGCATACCGCTCGTTGGGGGTTTCGAGGGAGGCGGCCTCTTCCAGGCCGGCGCGGGCCTGGGCGAGCAGGCCGAGGGCGGCGGGCGGTGCCGCGGAGCGGCGCAGCACGGGGTGGATGTCGGTCGCGGGGCCGGTCAGTGAGGGGGCAGGGCCGGTGGCGCGGCGCCGGCGGGCGGCGGCTGCGGACGGGTGGGCCATGACGAACCTCCTGTCGTCTGGGTGACGGCACTGGTGCCGTATGGGCCCATCGTGAGGTATGGCACTGACAATCCGTTCTGACCTGGGGTTTTGCTTCGTTCGCCAGTTCGGGCTAACTTTTGCACTGACCAGTCAGTACAAGAAGGCGGGCCCGTGCGCGGCCTTGCCCGTGGGGAGGGGAACCGTGCACGCAATCGCGGTCACGGCGCGGGACTTCGGGCTCCGGGGTCCACGCGGCTGGGCCTTCCGGGGGGTCTCCTTCGACGCGGAACCCGGCTCGCTGGTCACGGTCGTGGGGCCGTCGGGGTCCGGCCGTACGTGTCTGCTGCTCGCGCTGACCGGGCGGATGCGGGCGACGGAGGGCACGGCGGCCGTGGGCGGGGCCCGCCTGCCGAGGCGGATGTCCGCGGCCCGGCGGGTCAGCGCGCTCGCGCACGTCGCCGGAGTCACCGAGCTGGAGTCGGCCCTGACCGTGGCCGAGCACCTGCGGGAGCAGGCCCTGCTCCAGCGGCGTTTCGGCGGCCCGCTGCGCGCCCTGCTGCGCCCGCGCGGCGAGCGGCCCGGCGAGGCGGAACAGCGCGTGGAGTCCGCGCCGGCCGCCGCCGGACTCGACTGCTCGGCCCTGCCCAAGGGCGCGCGGACGGCCGTACGGGACCTGGAGCGGCTGGAGGCGCTGCGGCTGTCCGTGGCGCTGGCGCTCGTCGGTCGGCCGCGGCTGCTCGGTGTGGACGACGCCGACCTGAAGCTGTCGCCCGCCGAGCGCGAGGAGGTCTGGGCTCTGCTGCGGGCGGTCGCCGACGGGGGCACGACGGTCGTGGCGGTGTGCAGCGAGGCGCCCGACGGCGCGATCGTCGTCCCCACCCGCCCCGCGCCCGGCGCGGACGAGGCCGCCACGGACGGCGCGGGCAACCGCGACGACGACGGCGACGGCAACCGCGACGACGACGACGGCGACCGCGACGACAGCGACAGCGACAGGCGGACCGACGGCGGACACGGGGAGGCGGCGGCCGATGCGTTCGCCGAGACTGGCCGCGCTTGAGCTGCGGCGCTTCGGGCGCGGCAGGCTGCCCCGGGCCGCGCTGGTCGCGCTGCTGGTGCTGCCGCTGCTGTACGGCGCGCTGTACCTGTGGTCCTTCTGGGACCCGTACGGGCGTCTGGACCGCATCCCCGTCGCGCTCGTGAACGACGACAGGGGTGCGCGGGTCGGCGGTGAGCGGCTCGCGGCGGGCGACGACATCGCCGGGGCACTGCGCGGCAGCGGCACCTTCGACTGGCGGGAGGTCGGCGCCGGCGAGGCCCGCCGGGGCGTCGAGGACGGCACGTACTACCTGTCGCTCACCGTGCCCGCCGACTTCAGCGAACGCATCGCGTCCGGCGCGGGCGACTCCCCCGGGACGGGCGCCCTGCGGGTGCGGACGAACGACGCCAACAACTACATCGTCGGGCAGATCTCGCGGACGGTGTTCAGCGAGGTGCGGCGGGCGGCGTCCACGAAGGCGTCGCGGTCGTTCCTGGACCGGATCTTCATCTCCTTCTCCGGCCTGCACGGCGAGACGGAGAAGGCCGCCGAGGGCGCCGACCGGCTCAGGGGCGGCATCGGCCGGGCCAAGAAGGGCTCCAAGGACCTCGCCGACGGGCTGCGGGACGCCGGGAAGGGCAGCGGCAGGCTCGCCAAGGGCCTGGACCGGCTGCACGCGGGCGCGGGCGCGCTGGAGTCCGGTTCGCGTCGGGTCGCCGACGGCACGCAGACGCTCGCCGACCTCGTCAACGGCACGGCCGGCAGGGCGGGCCCCTTTCTGAGGGACAACGAGAAGACCATCGGGGACACGGCCCGGCTGGTCGCCGACTCGTCGGGCGTGATCCGCGACAACCTGGACACGCTGGCGAAGCGGGCGCCCGGCGCCGCCCGGACGGCCCGCACCGCCGCCGGCACGCTGACCGCCATCCACCGGACGCGCTGCGCCGATCCCCTGCTGCCCGACCCGGCCTGCGCCGACCTGGAGAGGGCCCGGGACGCCGCAGGCGACGTGGCGGTCGTCGCCGACGACCTCGCCGCCCTCGTCGCCGGCCACAACGGCGACCTGAGGAAGCTCGACCGGCACCTCGCCGCACTGCAGAAGCAGGCGCGGGCGCTCGCCGCCCGCGCCCCTCACCTGTCCGAGGACTTCGACGCCGCCGTCAGGAAGATCAACAAGCTGAACGAGGGCGCCGGAAAGGTCGCGGCGGGCGCGAAGAGGCTGAACAGGGGGCTCGGCGGCGCGGAGACCGGCGCCGCCGACCTGGACGAGGGTGTCGGCGCGCTGGGGACGGGCGCGCGCACCCTGAACGGCGGCATGTTCAAACTGGCCGACGGCTCCGGGAAGCTCGCGGGCGGCCTGCACGACGGGGCCGCGCGGATCCCGGACTACACCGAGAAGGACCGCGACGCACGCACCGGGGTCATGGCGGACCCCGTCCGGCTGGTCTCCGAGAACCTGCACGAGGTGCCCAACTACGGCACCGGATTCGCCCCCTACTTCATTCCGCTGTCCCTGTGGGTGGGCGCGATGGTGGCGTACATGCTGATCGCGCCGATGAACCGGCGCGCGCTCGCCACGGGCGCCCCCGCGTGGCGGATCACTCTGGCGGGCTGGCTGCCGGTGGTGGCGGTCGGGGTGCTCCAGACGCTGGTGCTGATGTCGGTGCTGCACTGGGCGGTCGGACTGCGGATGGCGCGGGCGGCCGGCACCGTCGGCTTCCTGTTCCTGGTCACGGCGTGCTTCGCGGCGATCGTGCAATGGCTGAACGCCCGCTTCGGCGCGGCGGGCCGCATCCTCGTCCTCGCGGCGCTGATGCTCCAGCTCACGTCGGCGGGCGGCACGTACCCCGTGCAGACCAGCCCCGCCTTCTTCAACGCGCTGCACCCCTTCCTCCCGATGAGCCACGTCGTGGACGCGCTGCGCAGACTGATCACGGGAGGCGGGACGGGACCGGTGTGGGAGGCGTGCGCGGTGCTGGTGGCGTTCACTGCGGGCGCGCTCGCGCTGACCGCCCTGACGGCCCGTCGGCGCCAGGTGTGGACCCTGGACCGGCTGCACCCGGAGCTGACTCTGTGACCCCGCCCGCCCCCGGGTCCGGGCGCGCGCCCGTGACCGCGCCGGACGGGCCCGGGAAGGGTCCCGTTGCTGTGAGAATCGGGGCCATGGAAAGCAGCAGCACCACGTCGGGCGGCAGAACCCGCCGTGAGACCACCCGGCAGAGGCTCTACGAGGCGGCCGTGACGCTCATCGCCGAACAGGGGTTCTCCGCCACCACGGTGGACGAGATCGCCGAGCGGGCCGGAGTCGCGAAGGGCACCGTCTACTACAACTTCGCGAGCAAGTCCGTCCTGTTCGAGGAACTGCTGCGGCACGGCGTCGGGCTCCTGACCGCGTC
>DASTDN010000398.1:0-2482 GCA_035710365.1 Streptomyces sp.
GGAGCGGGCCGTCGCGCGCGGCGTGTTCTTCCCGGTGCTGGCCGCCGCGCCCGCCGCAGACGGCGCCCGGCAGGGCCTCGGCACGGTCGAGGTGCTGGACCTCGTCACCCGCGGCTTCCCCACGCCGCCGGAGGCCCGGCCGCCGCGCGTGGGGACCCCGCGGGGCGCGGAGCGCGGGCCCGCCGTGTGCGACCCCGACGCCCCGCTGGTCGCCGAGGTCGTCCGGACGACCTCCGATCCGTACGTCGGACGGCTGTCCCTGGTCCGGGTCTTCTCCGGCACCCTGCGCGCCGACCAGGCCGTGCACGTGTGCGGGCACGGCCTCGCCGACCGGGGCCACGAGGACCACGACGTCGACGAGCGGATCGGCGCGCTGTCCACCCCGTTCGGCAGGAAGCAGCACCCCGTGCCGCACGTCGTCGCGGGCGACCTGGCGTGGGTGGCGAAACTGAGCCGCGCCGAGACCGGGGACACGCTCTCCGCGAAGGAGGACCCGCTGCTGATGGCGCCCTGGGAGATGCCCGACCCGCTGCTGCCGCTCGCCATCCGGGCGCACAGCAAGCCCGACGAGGACAGGCTGTCGCAGGGCCTTTCCCGGCTCGTCGCCGAGGACCCCACGATGCGCCTCGAACAGAATCCGGACACCCGCCAGGTGGTCCTGTGGTGTCTGGGCGAGGCCCACGCGGACGTCGCCCTGGAGCGGCTGCGCGGCCGGTACGGCGTCCAGGTCGACGTCGTACCGCACCGGGTGTCGCTGCGGGAGACGTTCGCGGCGAAGGCCGCCGGGCGCGGGCGGCACGTCAAGCAGTCCGGCGGGCACGGGCAGTTCGCGATCTGCGAGATCGAGGTGGAGCCCCTGCCGGCCGGCTCGGGCATCGAGTTCGTGGACAGGGTCGTCGGCGGTGCCGTGCCGCGCCAGTACGTCCCCTCCGTCGAGAAGGGCGTCAGGGCCCAGGCCCTGAAGGGTGTCGTGTCGGGCAACCGGCTCGTCGACGTGCGGGTGACCCTGCTGGACGGCAAGGCGCACTCGGTGGACTCCTCCGACGCCGCGTTCCAGACGGCGGGCGCGCTGGCGCTGCGGGAGGCCGCGGCCGACGCGAGGATCCACCTGCTGGAACCGGTGGCGGAGGTGTCGGTCCTCGTCGGCGACGACTACGTGGGCGCCGTGATGAGCGACCTGTCCGGGCGGCGCGGCCGGGTCCTGGGCACCGAGCAGGCCCCCGGCGGCCGCACCCTGGTCCGCGCCGAGGTCCCCGAGATCGAGATCGGCCGCTACGCCGTCGACCTGCGCTCCCTCTCGCACGGCACCGCGCGCTTCAGCCGCGCGTACGCCCGCCACGAACCGATGCCGCCGCAGGTCGCGGAACGCGCCCGCCAACAGGACGACGACGCGGCGTAGTTGCGAAGGGACTCGCCGCAACGGCGTGCTCCCCCCTGTGCTTCCGCGTGCGCCGGTGGGCGGCTTCGGCCGTCCGCCGACGCACGCGGGCACCTGCCGATACGCTGATGACCTGATCAACAGGTGTGCGCGGCCGGGAAGTCGGGAAGGCCGCAGAAGCAGGATCGGCATCGAACTGGGGGCGGGAAATGGCCGTGGAGAGCAGCTTCGGTCCACAGGTGCCGCGTACGGGCGACGAGGCCCAGACACCGACTTTCGCGCTGGCGTCGGTGGCCTACCGGGACAACGACATCGCGGACATCCTCAAGGCCAACAACGACTGGCACGAGTCCAAGGTCAGCGACGGCAAGGTCGCGCTGTTCAAACCGAACCTGGGAGAGGCGTTCTCCCAGGCCATCGTGAACCGCATGCTGGGGGCGGGCCGCAAGCCCCTCATCCAGTCCTTCGGCGCCGAGCCGCAGGTGGTCGTGGAGCACTGCCTCGCGGCGAACCACATCCGCAAGGAACGCGACATCCAGCTCTGCATCATCATGGTGGTGTGCGGGCTGCTCGTCCTGCCGGGCCTGCTGCTGTGGCTGCTGGTCTTCCAGCTCCGCGCCATGGTCGGCAAGCGCGAGGGCAAGCGGTCCGGCGCGCTCGCCACGACCCTGCTGTTCGCGGTGGGCGCCCTCGCGGTGCTGTTCCTCGTGGCCATGCCGTTCACGGGCTTCTGGGCCTGGTACGCGCGCGCGGCGGTGCTCCTGCCGGTGGCCGGCTGGTACCTGGCCAAGCGGATCTGCGAGCGGACGGCGACGGACCTCCGGGCACGCTGGTCCGGGCTGCTGTCCGGGAGCAGCGTGGGCGCCAAGGTGCCCGACGCGGTGCCCACCAGCCCCAATGAGACGGCGGCCGAGGCGCTGCGCCAGTCCCTCTCCCGGCTCGCCGCCGAGCAGCAGTCCAACTCCGTGTTCTACGCCGGTCCCAAGGGCGTCCTCGGCATGGGCACCCGCTGGGGCAGTTGGCAGCTCGCCGAGGACCTGGTCCCCGCCGACCCGGACCGTGAGATCCACCCGTTCCGCGCCTGGGACGTCGTCAGGGCCATCC
>DASTDN010000399.1:0-3595 GCA_035710365.1 Streptomyces sp.
GCCGGTGATCGCGCCCATGCCCGCAGCGCGGCCCGCCCGCGTCCCCGGCCAGCGTGAGGGGGCCGACGACGTCACGGCCGCCGGCACGACCGTCGACCACCTCACCGAGACGTACCGCACGCACTACCGCTCGCTGCTCGGTCTGGCCGCGCTGCTCCTCGACGACACGGCCTCCTGCGAGGACGTCGTCCAGGAGGCCTTCATCCGCGTCCACTCCGCGCGCAAGCGCGTCCGCGACCCCCAGAAGACCCTCGCCTACCTGCGCCAGACGGTCGTCAACCTCTCCCGCTCGGCACTGCGCCGCCGCATCCTCGGCCTGAAGCTGCTGTCGAAGCCCATGCCCGACATGGCCAGCGCGGAGGAGGGCGCCTACGACCAACTGGAGCGCGACTCGCTGATCAAGGCGATGAAGAGCCTCCAGCGCCGCCAGCGCGAGGTGCTCGTGCTGCGCTACTTCGCGGACATGACCGAGGCCCAGGTCGCCGAGACGCTCGGGATTTCCCTGGGCTCGGTGAAGGCGTACGGTTCACGGGGCATCGCGGCGCTGCGGGTGGCCATGGAGGCGCCGGTATGAGCGAGGGCCCCGGCGCCCGGGGCGAGCCGCGCGAGCGGCACGAGCCGACGCGGCCGAACGGACAGCATCCGACGCAATCGCACGCTGGGAACGGAACAGTGAACCACGGCCCCGACGAGCAGGGCCCCGACGAGCAGGGGTCCGCAGGCCCGGACCCCGACGAGCAGTCGCCCGCCGACGGCGGCCTCGGCGACCGGGCCCCCGGAGCACTCGACCCGCACGACGGTCTCGACAGCGAGGAACTGGCGCTGCGCAGCCTGCTGCGCCAGACCGTGCGGGACGTCGAACCCCGGGACGGCACCCTCGACCACCTGCGGCGGGCGGTCCCCGCGAGGCGGGCCCGCAAACGCCAGGCGGCCGTGGGAATGGCGGCGGCGGCGCTGTTCGTCTGCACCGCCGTCCCGGCCCTCGTGCACGTCTCGAACTCCAGTGGCTCCGACGCCAACCCCTCCGCCGTCGGCCACGCCTCCCAGGCGCAGGGCGGCGCCACCCAGGGCAAGGACCCGGCGGGCGGTGTCGGCGGCATCGGCGGCCCCGCGGGCCAGAGCGAGGGCAAGGGCCAGGACGGCACGGGGGACGGCGGCAAGGACAACGGCGGCCCGGACGGCGGCCCCGGCGTCACCGCGGGCGCCGACCCGGCCGCCGGTGACATCACCGACGGCGCCCCGCTGTGCACCGCGGCCGAGCTCGCCGCGAGCGGCGGCAGCGGCGCCCCCGGCTCCACGGGAGCGGTCCACGGCTCCTTCCGCGTCGTCAGCACCGCCGCGGCCCCCTGCGCGGTCGGCGGCCCCGGCAACGTCGGCACCCAGGTGAGCGGCGCGGCCGACCAGGCCAAGGTGGGCACCCGGCGGCACGAGGCCGGGGACGCGGCGCCGGGCCTTCCCGACCCGTCTACGGAATCGCCCGCCCTGCTGCTGGAACCGGGCGCGGCGTACGAGGTGCGGTTCGCCTGGGTGCCGTCCGAGACGTGCCCCGCGGGCGGCGGCCCCGGCGGCGGCGGTCCCGGCCCCTCACCGGACCCGACGACCACCGACGATCCCCCGGTGTCCGGCGGCGACACGGGCACCTCCGCCCAACTGCTCACCGAGGACGGCGTGATCGACGGCAGTGTCACGGTCACGTACGTCTCGGCGACGGGCGCCTCGGCCTCGGTGACGATCCCCAACGCCTGCGCCGGAACGGTCTACTGGACCGGCGTGCTGGCGGCGGGGCAGTGACGAGGACCATGGCAGGGCCCTGGCGATGACCACGGCGGGGCGGTAGCGAGCGTCCCGGCGGGCGACGGCGGGACGCCCGGCGGGGCGACGGCGACGGTTCCGCGGCCGACCGGTCGGCCGGCCGGAGGCGGAGGGCAGTGCGACGGGCGCCGCGGCAGTGGGCGGGGCGGCAGCGGGCGGGGCGGGGGCGACGGCCCCCGGCCGTCAGGCCGTGACCCGCTCGGTGTCCTTCCCGCCGACCGTCGGCCCGCCCGGCGCGTCGTCGGCCGACGGTCCGTCCGGGGCGGGCCCGGGCTGCTCGGTCAGGCCGAGTTCCGCGTCCCGCAGGAACTCCACCTCGCGCCGCAGCAGCCGGAACCACATGAAGACGACGAACCCGGCGAAGGCGAACCACTCCGCGGTGTACCCCAGGTTCTGGAACGCCTTCAGGTCCAGGCCGGTCCCCCCGGGCGCGGTGGCGGGCACGGCCCTCATGCCGGAGTCGCCGTCGGCCGACGTGATCCACGCGTCGTACACGTCGTAGGGCACGAGGTTCACCAGTGACGCCGCGCTGATCGCCCCGGTCTGCCCGGCGGGCAGACCGCTGAGCGAGCCGACCCCGTTGTCGCCCGGGGTCTCGGACGCCTGGAGCGCGCCGGTGACGGTGACCTCGCCCCGCGGCGGGGCGGGAACCTTCGCGCCCTCCCGGTCGGCGTCCCCCGGCAGCCAGCCCCGGACGACGGGCAGGGCCCTGCCGGTGTCGGTGCGCAGCAGGGTCGGGACGTAGAAACCGCGCTTCCCGTCCAGCTCGCGCTCCGGGACGAGGAACTGCTCGCCGTACCGCCCGGTGGCCGAGGCCCGGCGGCCCGAGGTCTCCTTGTCCACGGGCAGCAGACCGGCGAGCGGGACGGGCGCCTGCGTGCGCTGGGCCGCAGCCCGGTCCGTGACGCCGCGGTCCTCCTGGACACGGTCCTCGAAACGGCCGAGCTGCCAGGACCCCATGAGCACGCAGAAGGGGATGGCGAGCAGCACGAAGGCGTTGATCCCCCACCAGCGGGGCGTCAGCAGGAAGCGGTACACACCGTCAACGGTACGGGGCTCCGCGGGGTTCCCCGGAGCGGGGTCGGGGGCCCGGTGGGGGAAACGGGGCCGGGGCCCGGTGCGGGACACCGGTGGAAGTTGTCCACAGCACGAGGACCTCACGAGCGGGATGTCAGCGCGGCCGGGCACTATGGGGCCATGACTGAGAGCAGCGGGTCCGCGGCGCGGGATCAACAGCAGGACGAGGACATGCCGGACTGGGAGAGGCGATTCCGGGCCCCCCGAGTGTTGCTGCCCGACTGGGCGGAGGACGCCCCGGACCACTCCCTCTTCGTGTCGAACGCGACAGGGACGTACGAGCTGTACGCGTGGAACCGGTCGACGGGCGAGCAGCGCCAGGCGACCGACCGGCCGAACGGCACGACGGACGGCGTGCTCTCCCCGGACGGCGCGTGGATCTGGTGGTTCGACGACAAGGACGGCGACGAGTTCGGCGTGTGGCGCCGCCAGCCGTTCGCGGGCGGCGCGGACGAGTGCGCGGTGCCGGGTCTCGCCGCGTCGTACCCCGCGGGCCTCGCCCTCGGCAGGGACGGCCGCACGGCGGTCGTGGGCCGCTCCACGGACGAGGACGGCACGACGATCCACCTCGCGCGGGCGGGCGAGCCGACGGTGGAGATCTACCGGCACCGCGAGTCGGCGGGCGTCGGCGACCTCTCGCACGACGGCACCCTGATCGCCGTCGAGCACACCGAGCACGGCGACGCGATGCACTCGGCGCTGCGCG
>DASTDN010000400.1:0-15524 GCA_035710365.1 Streptomyces sp.
CCCCTTGGCCACGTCACGCATTCCCTCACCGAGGAATGCCCTTCCGGTAGCCATGGCGTCCTCCATGGTGATCGCGTGTTCGCTGACGAGGCTCGACTTGCGCTTGTGCGGCACGATGTCAACGTTACTTTCGGCTGTCGCCCGCGTCTCGTCGAGGACGTCATTGCGGACGGTACCGCAGTTGTGAACCAGGACCGGCGCAGCCCCCGCCACCACATAATACGTATGCAGGTCACTGACCGTCAGGTTATGGACCCTGGCGTGCTGGTTCGTCCAGCGTTCCACCGCCGTGACCTGGACGTACGTGCCGGCGCTGGTGCGCAGCCACTCGCCCGTCCTCAACGCCTTGGCGTCGATCCAGTCGCCCAGTTCCGGGACCCAGAACGGGTGGCCCTCCGTGGCCGTCACCTCGGCGGTCTTCTTGCCGCCGTCCGCCGCCACGGTCACCTTGACCAGGTGCTTGATGCCCTCGCCGACGATTTCGGCGGTGACCGTCTCGACGGACGTCTCGCCGGTCTCCGGGTCGGTCGCCAGGACCTTGTCGCCGTTCTTGACGTCCTCGATGGGCTTGGTGGTGCCGTCGGCCATCAGGACGCGGGTGCCGGGGACGAAGCTGTTGTTGATCGGGCAGCTCGCGCCGGACGCGCCGCTGTCCCCACCGTCTCCGCCCGACGACTGCTTCTTGGCCTTCGCCTGCGGCGGTTTCGGCTCCGCCTTCTTGGCAGCCGCCTTGCGTGCCTTCTGAACGGCGTTACCCGTCTTCTGGGCGGCCTTTTTCGCCTGGCGCGTGGCCGCTTCCCTGGCCTTCTTCTTCATCTGCGCCGCGAGCGCGGCGGCCTTCTTCTTGGCCGCGGCCGCCTTGCGGGCGAGTTCACGGGCCTTGCGGGCCAGTTCGAGGACCTTGCGGGCCTTCTCCTTGGCCTTCATCAGCGCGTTGATCGCCTTGGCGATCCGGTACGCCGCCTTCGCCACTCCGAAGGCCTTGTACGCCTTCGTCCACGGGATGGCGTTGAGGAACAGTTCGCCGCACGCCCAGACGTCACCACGGGAGAAGCAGCCGACGAGAGTGCCCCAGCCCACGAACTCCTTCAGCGCCGCCCACCCGATGGAGCGGATCACGTCCGACACCGACGTGTTCAGCGTGTTCTTGGCCGCCGCCTCCTCCGACGCCGACGGGCCGCCGTACTCCGACGTGCCGCCCTCCGACGCCAGGCCCGAGGGGTCGGCGAAGGTGACCGGGTTGTTCTCGCAGTACACGTAGCCGTTCATCTGGACCGGGTCGGCCAGGTCGAGGACCGGGTCCGGGGAGAGGAAGCGGCCCGTGTCCGGGTCGTACTCCCGGGCGCCGAGGTGGACCAGGCCGCCTGACGCGTCCTCGCCGCCACCGACGTAGCCCTGGTGCGAGCGCCAGGTACCCGGCTCCGAACGCTCGGCGCCGAACGGGTCCGTCTTGGAGAACTTGGGCTTGTTGCCGGAGGTCAGCGCGACATTGAGGTACGCGGTGCCGTTCTGGTCGGCGACCTGGACGGACAGTTCCGAGGCGCTCGCGCCCTGGGCGTGCCGCATCACCGTGGGCGCGCCCGGCTGGGCGTAGTACCGCTCGGTGTAGGCGGGCCCGCCGGCCGCGGTGACCGAGATCGTCGCCTCGCCGAGGTACAGGGTGCGCTCGGTGGCGGAAAGCGCCATGAGGCGTTCGCCGTCACCGCCGTAGACGTACGTGGTCTCCTTGTCCGGCACCCAGGACTGCCGGTCCGACCCGTCGCAGACGGCCAGGACGAGGTCGGTGCTGTCGGCGGAACCGGAGCCCGGGACGCCCAGGCACGTGCCCGACGGGACGTGCCGGAGAGTGCCCGTCGCGGTCGCCGTCCACTTCTGGGCCTCGGCGCCGGTGCAGGTGGCGACGGCCACCGCAGTGCCGGCCGCCGTACCGCCGTCCTTCGGGGCCACACATCTGCCGAGGATCTTCAGCGCGCCCGTCGACGGGTCCGCGGAGGACGCCGGGTCGATGCGGAACTTCTGCGCCTTGGTGCCGTTGCAGGAGTAGAGCTGGACCGGCGTGCCGGCGGTGGTCGCCGCACCGGCCAGGTCCAGGCACTTGTCCGCCAGACCCTTCCACGCGCCGGAGCCGTTCTCGCCGAAGCCGGTGATCTTCTCGACCTGACCGTCCCAGGTCCAGTCCAGGGCCTGCTCGGAGCCGTCCCGGGTGCGGGTGAGGGTGTTGCCCGCGTCGTCGTACGTCAGCGTCGTCGCCTTCGTCACGCGGGCGCCGGAGTCCGCCGTGTAGGAGGAGGACATGCCGGTCAGGGTGTGGGGCTGGGTGCCGTCCGCCTTGCCGTACGTGTAGTCGGTGGTGGCGTCCCTGGCGGTGTCCAGGCCCGGGTCGTGCTCGGTCAGCTTCTTGCGGTTGCCGAGCGCGTCGTACTCGTAGGTGTGCCAGTAGCCGCTGTTGGCCGCCGTGACGTTGTCCGTGCCGTCCGTGTACCGGGGCGCGGCCGTGTCCTGGCCGGTGGCCGTGCAGGCGTCCGGGGCCGTCCACGCCTCGGTGAGCTGACCCAGCGCGTCGTACGTGAAGCACTGGCGGTCGGTTGCCGGTCCGGTGGTGTCGGCGATGGAGGTGACGTTGCCCGCGGGGTCGTAGGCGTACGCGCGGGAGTTGACGCGGTGACCGGTGACGACCGTGGTGTCGCTGGTCGACTCGCGGTCCACGACGCTGCGGGTCAGCTCGCCCGTCGCCTCGTCGAACAGGTTCGTCGTCCACACCCGGTTCGGGTTCTCGCCGCTGGCCGTGCGCAGGACCTGCCCGTACGGGGAGTACGAGGTCTGCGCGGTGTACCAGGCCAGACCCGAGGTGGAGACCGGCAGGCCGTCCTCGTTGTGGCGGATCACCAGCTTCTCCGCGGGCAGGGTGCCCACCGACGGCAGGTTGACCGCCTCCATGAGGCCCTGCTCGGAGTACTCGAAGCTGTACGCGTACTCCTTCTCCAGTCCGTAGGAGAGCGCCACCGACTCGGGGATCGAGATCCGCCGGCCGGTCGGCTGGTAGTCGGTGGTGTAGCCGGTCACCGCCGTGGTGTAGGCCTGCCCGTTCGTGTAGCGGCTCTGCGAGGCGGCCAGGCCGACACCGCCGATCAGCGTGTCGTACGTGGTTTTGGCCAGCAGCGTGCCGGTGGCGGAGTCCTCGCGCTGCTCGACCGGGCGGGACAGCTCGTCGTAGACGGTGTGGACGGCGCCGTTCTCGTCGGTGACCAGCTCCGGCCGGTTCAGCAGGTCGTAGCGCGTCGTGGTCGTGCCCGTGTCCGGGTCGACCGCCTCGGTCTGACGTCCCCTCGCGTCGTACTTCCAGGTCCAGCGGTTGCCCTCGGAGTCCTCCGCCGCCACCTGGTCGCCGCGCGAGTCGTAGGTGTACGCCGTCGAGCGGTGCGCGGACCGCAGCGCGTCCGTGTACGTGTCGACCCGGACCGTGCGGCCCAGCGCGTCGGACCAGGTGCGCTGCGCGGCGGCGCCCTTCGGGTTGATCACCGTGGAGTTGTCGAGGCCGTACTCGTAGCGGGTCGCCTTGGCCGGGACTTCCTCGCCGCCCAGGTACGGGGTCTCCGTGAGGGTGCGGCCGAGGCCGTCGTAGGCGTAGAGCGTGGCGTTGGGGACCTGGTAGTCGGAGGCCAGGTCGAAGAGGACCCTGGAGGGTTCGTCCTTGTCGTAGTAGGCGTTGTTGGTCTGCCGGATGGTGCCGTTGGCGCTGTACAGGGTGTCCGTGATCAGGCGTCCGCCGCCGACCGCCGGTTCCTGCTTCTGGCGTTCACGGCCGAGGCCGTCGTAGATGACCGTGGAGACGCCGTAGTCGCCGGTGTCGGTGAGGGACTCGGTGGTGATCGAGACCGGCTGGCCGATCGTGGTGTCGTACGTGATGCGCGCCGAGGGCGACTTCGACGTCGGGCGGTTCGAGTTCCACACCGCGGTGGTGCGGCCGAGGGCGTCGTACGTGTACGTGGTGGCGTGTCCGTTGACGTCCTCGTCGGTGAGGGCTACGCCGCGGCCGGGCTCCAGCGCGCTGGTCTCCTCGTGCCCCAGCGCGTTGGTGGTGGTGATCCGGAAGACCTGCCCGGTGGCCGGTCCGTAGGTCGTGGTGTCCTTCGTGTCCTCGCCCCGGGCGAGGGCCATCGCGTCCTTGGTGGACGTGGTCCGCCCGTACGCGTCGTAGGTGACCTCGGCGTCCTTCACCCAGCCGCCGCCCGGCCCGGTGACCGCCCAGGTGGTGGTGGCGTTGCCGGAGGCGGGGGCGGCCGCGTAGGCGAGGCCGTCGTAGGCGACGCGGGAGCCGTCGATCCAGTCGGCGGCGGTCGCCGTGGCCGCCTCGGCGCAGGTGCCGGCGGTGGTGAGGGTCTGCTCGGCCAGGCCGATGAGGTGTTTGGCCGTGTTGTGGACGTACGACATGGCCGTGCAGGTGTCGTCGTCCGTGTGGTCGGCCGCCGGGTCCGCCGACCAGTCGTTGTGGTTGGTGACCCGCGTCGGCAGGCCGTACGTGTCCTCGTACTCCGTGACCGTGCGCAGCACGCGCACGGTGCGCGGGTCGGTGCCGTCGCCGGAGGAGCGGGTGTAGGTGAGGGACTCCGGGGTGAGGACGCGCCAGGCCCTGAGGTCGGGGATGCCGCCGGAGCGGCTGCGGGCGGCGAGCTCGACGGCCTCCGGCTTGTCGACGGTGCGGGTCAGCCAGGTGGCCGCGGTCGCGGACGCGTAGGTGAGGGATTCGGCGACGCGGCCCGCGTACGGTTCCTCGTCCGTGGCGACGGTGGCGCCCTCGGAGTCCTTCACGGTGACGGAGCGCGTGGTGCCGCCCGGCAGGGGGTCGCCGTCCATGCCGCGGAAGTAGCGGGTCTCCGTCATGCCCCGCTCGGTCCCCCGGTACGGGGTCTCGCTGTCGTCGCCGGTGTAGGTGCGCACCCGGGCGAAGCCGCGCCACTGGTCGTAGGTGCGGGTCTTCTTCTTGGAGAACTCGGCCTGGTTCAGCGCCCAGGCCGCGTCACCGAGGTAGTCGTACGTCGTAGTGACGGGGTCGGAGCCGGAGAGCGCGGGCAGTTCCTGGACGTGGTCGACGACGTACTTGTGGAACCAGTCGACGGTCTCCTTGTCGGGGTCGGGGTTCCAGTACGCGGGGAAGCACAGTCCGGTGTTGGACTCCGGCCGGGGGAAGGCGCCGTCCACCGTGCAGCCGTCGGTCTTGTACGTCACGACGGTCTCGCCGCCGTACTCGGAGACCACGCGGGCGACACGCAGCCGGTCGAAGGACGGGTTGGGGTCGTCCGCGCCCCGCCTGACGCGGTTGGGCATCGAGAGGCTGTTGGCGAGGAACTGCACCGGGTTCAGCGCGATGGTCTCGCCGTCGGTGCCGTAACCGGAGCGGGTGACCGACTCCAGCCAGAGGGCGGTGCCCTCGTCGGTGAGGTCGGCGGGCAGGGACTGCTGGAGGGTCCAGTTGTCCACCTTGGACAGAGCGGTGGACCCTTCGGTGCGCTGCGTCCACGTGGTCACCTGCGCGAGGCGCTTGCGGGACCAGAAGGTGGGGACGGGGACGTAGCACTCCTTGCCGGAGGCGCAGTACAGGTCGGCCGGGGTGTCGTACCAGATGCGGTTCCTGGCGAAGTCCCCGGAGGTGAAGTTGTCGTTCTCGTCGCCCTCGGAGGTGCAGGTGATCTCGCCTTCCCTGAAGCACCGCTCGTCGACGTCGAAGGTGACGCGGGATATGGGGGCGGCGAACAGGTCGGCCGTGGTCAGGCCGTATTCGATGCGCTTGAGGTAGCCGCCGCGGTCGTAGGCGACGGGCGTCTTGTACTTGTTGTTCCTGGCGTAGTGGTTGGTCTCCTTCTCCCACCACAGCGTCATGGCGTTGCCGCTGGTGTCGACGACGTAGTCCAGGTTCCAGCGCCACGCCTCGTCGCAGAAGGAGCCGGCGAAGTCGCCCGCCGCGTAGCAGGGCTCGCCGCTCTGGTTGCTCGCGACGGGCGCCGTGAACACCGAGTCGGTGACCGGGTCGCCGCTCTGCCAGTCCGGCAGCTTGTGCCTGCCGAAGTAGTACTGCGTGCCGTCCCGGGTGGTGACCCGCCAGTACTCGCCGTCCTCGTCGCCGTTGCCGAAGGAGGCGTTCTTCAGCAGCTCCACCCGCGAGCCGTCACCGTTGGCGGTGACCCACGCGTCGCCGTACGGGCTGCTCGCCCCGTCGGGCAGGACGAGCTCGGTCGTCGTACCGCCCAGCGTGAGCGTCGCGTTGTACGAGCCGAAGCACAGGTCGCTGGTCTTCTTGGTGTTGTTGCCGCCCGTCTGGTCGTCGCGGCAGGACTTGTAGGTGCGGGTGATGGAGCCCGCGTTGTACTCCCAGCCGTCACCGATCCAGGACGGCTGGTTGTTGGAGGCGGACGTACGGCCGTCCACGGCCTGCGAGTTGTAGCCGAAGGACACTGCGGGCGACGGCCCGCCGGGCACGCTCGGGGTCTGCAGGTTGTACGTGTAGGTGAACGCGCCCGAGTTGCCGCCGGCCGACCAGGAACCGGCGCTGACCAGCGGGGTCGCGGCGAAGTCGCCCTTGGAGCCGGAGCCGGAGTCGGTGGCGAGGAGGACGGAGGAGCCGGAGCCCTCGGCGGTCGCGGCGGCCAGGGAGGCCAGGCGGGCGCCGCCCGCCTCCTTCGTGGTGCGGTGGAGAACGCCGGATGCGGAGGCCGTGGACGCGGCGGACGGGGCGCTCGTGCCGCCGGCCGCCAGGGCTTCGGTGGCCACGGTCGCCTCGATGCGGCGCTCGTGGACGGGCTGCCCGTCGGCGTCGGTGCCGGTCTGCTCGACGACGTTGTCCGTGGCGACCTCGGTCGGCTCGGCGCAGCCCTCGGTGTCCGGGGTGGTCAGGAAGCACGCCGGGTACTGCACGAACGACAGCCGGTCGGCCCAGTTGGCGCCGTACAGCTCGGAGAAGTCGCTGTAGTCCAGGGCGATCACGGCGTCGCCCGCCGCCTCGGCGGGCGGGGTGACCGTCAGCGCCACGCCCTCGATGGCGGTGGGGGCGAGTTCGTCCTGGCCCGCGAGGGTGACCTGCCACTCGCCCTCCAGGGCGGCGGCCTCGGCGGAGGTGGCGTCGCCGGGGGCACCGACTTCGACGGGCAGGGCGGTCGTACCGTCGGCGCTGGTCAGCGGCACCCGTTCGCCGGGCGTGAGGCCGGTGAGCTCCTTGGCGACCGTGCCGCCGGCGGGGGCGGTGACGTCCGTGGGCTCGTACTCGACGGGCTGCTCGGCCTCGGACGTCGTCAACTCGGCGAGACTGCCCCCCTCTTCGCCGCGCGCCTGCTCGGCTTGTGGGAGGTCGATCAGGTCGACACCGCTGCGGTCGTCACCCGGTGGCAGCGCCATGGCACCGGGTCCGACGCTCACCATGATCGCCACCACGAGCGAACCGACTATGCCGGTCCGTACCCGCGCACGTCTGTCGTGCCGGGCGCGCGTCGTCACGCACCCTTTCCTGCCGCTCCATGAACGTGATCCCCACACAGCGGCAGCCCCCGGTGCACACAGTTCCGTCCCTTGGCGATCACGCATGCTCCGGCACACATTCACGGAAAGTCAACAACTTAAATACACGCGGTGATCTGGGTCACGGGTGCATTCCCGAGTCACTCGTGACCAAGGGAAGGCAACTCCCAGAAACTGATACGGACATGACAGAAGAGGGTCAATCCGCGCAGACACGATGGTCATTGTGCGCCCGTTCCAGAGCATCCGCCCCGACTTGGACGCCCACCGGCCGGCGCGATCTTCGCGTCAGAAAGTCAGGCCGACCGCCCCGTTCTTCGGCCACGCAAGGGAAACGGGGAAGAAGACAGTGGTGCAATCTCTCCCCATCGGCCATGCTCTGTGATCGCTTTCCCGCACAAGCGCCAGGCCATGGGGACGGGGAGCCGATGCAGCTCACCGAATTCCGGGCATTCCGGAATTCCAGGGGGAGGGGACGCACCATCATGAAACGTCGTCGCTTCGGCTTGCCCGCGTCCGGACGCGGCCAGGCAGGAGTGGGCGCTCTGGTGGCCGGCGCGCTCGGCGTCGGACTGCTGGCCGTCCCACTCCTGGATCAGGTGAGTCCCGCGGACTCACCGGCCGGAACGAAGAAGGCCGGTGCTCCACTGACCCAGGACACCGCCCAGGAGCGGGCCGCCGCCACGGGCCGGCGCGTCGAGGTGACCGCGCTCCGCGACGAGACGTCCACGACGTACGCCCGGCCGGACGGCAGCTTCGAACTCGTCGCCCACGGTGCCCCCGTACGAGCCAGGGTCAAGGGTGCGTGGAAACCCGTGGACACCAGGCTCGCCGAGACGGCCGACGGCGGCTGGACCCCGCGGGCGGCCGCCGACCCCGTGGTGTTCTCCCCCGGCGGCGAACGCGCCCGGCCCGGCGCGGGCGCCGGCTCCCGATCCGGTTCCGGGTCCGGTTCCGGGTCCGGGTCCGGGTCCGGATCCGGAGCCGGTGCGCGCAAGGCCGCCGTTTCCGGCCACGGGGCAACGGCCGTGGCGCCGACGGTCTACACCGTCACCGGCACCGGCGACGCCCTCGAAGCCGCGGACGCCTCCGAGACCTACACGGAACTGGCCACGCTGACCAGCGAGGGCCACCAGACCACCCTCAGTTGGCCCGGAGACCTGCCCGAGCCCGTGATCAGCGGCTCCAGCGCCCTGTACCGCGACGTGTTCACCGGTACCGACCTGCTGCTGACCGCGCAGGCCAGCGGTTTCAGCCACGTCCTCATCGTGCACAGCGAGCAGGCCGCGCAGAATCCGGCGCTGACGAAACTGTCCTACGGGCTGTCCTCCCCGGACCTGACCTTCCACCTGGATCCGGTCACCAAGGTCGTCAGCGGCAGAGACCGGGACGGTCGGGAGTTCGCCGCCTCCCCCACCCCCTACCTGTGGGACTCCGCGGGCCACCTCGCCGTCACCGAGGGCGGCGACCCGGAGCCCCCGGAGGAGACCCCGGACCCCTCCCCCTCGTACTCCGAGGAACCGGGAGCACCGGCCGGCGAGGAGACACCCGTACCCGGGGACGGATGGGACACGGACGCGCCCACCGGGGAACCTGCCGCCTTCCGCCCCGCCGACCGGGCCGGAACGGCCGTGTCCCGGGCCGCGTACAGTGACGCCGCGCCCGCCGCCCTCACCGACGAGCAGGTGTTCGCCCTGCCCGGCCTCGCGGGCCCCGGCCCGGGCACGCACATGGCCGTCGCCGGCGCGGAACTGACCTCGCCCGGCGCCTTCTCCACGAGCCTCTCCCTGATTGCCGACGGTGACCTGCTGACCGACGACAGCACGGTCTACCCGGTCTTCGTCGACCCCACGATCTACGGCAAGACGAAGAACTGGACCACCGCGTACAAGAAGTACCCGACGTCGAGTTTCTACGACGGCGCCAACTACAACACCGGCACGACCGAGGCACGCGTGGGCTTCGAGTCGACCACCTGGGGGCTTTCACGATCGTTCTTCCGCCTGGGATGGTCCACCGGCATCAAGGGCGCCCACGTCTCCTCCGCGTCGATCCGGCTGCGCGAAACGTACTCGTGGTCGTGCTCCTCCCGCGAGATGCAGGTGTGGCTGACCGGAGGCATCTCCTCCAAGACGACGTGGAACAACCAGCCGGACTGGAAGACCAGGATCGGCACCAAGAGCTTCGCCTACGGCTACAACTCGTCCTGCCCGGACGCCTACGTCACCTACGACGCCAAGTCGGTGGCCCAGGACGCCGCCGACGGCGGCTGGCAGTCGATGACCATCGGGCTGAAGGCCTCCACCGAGGACTCCGCGTACTCCTGGAAGAAGTTCCGCGCGGAGGGCGACAGCGCGCCGAAGCTCACCCTCGTCTACAACCGCAAGCCGAGGACGCCGAGTTCGGTGACCCAGTCCCCCGGCAGCGTCTGCGACAAGACCTCGCCCTACCTCCACGTCGGCAAGCGCGACGTGACGCTGTCCGCGGTGTCGTCCGACCCGGACGACACCTCGACCCGGCAGGACCTGAAGTACCTGGACTTCGAGCTGTGGCGCACCGGGTACGGCGACGACAAGATCCTCGACACGAACGTCGCCGTGACCAGTACGGGCAAGGCCTCGGCCAAGGTCACCCAGGACAGGCTGACCAACGGCCACACGTACTCCTGGCGGGTGCGTGCGATCGATTCCGGCGGAGCCGCCTCGGCGTACGCCCCGACCACCGACCCCAAGGTGTGCCGGTTCCTCTTCGACAGCAGCAAGCCCAACGAGCCGATAGTGACGTCCGCCGACTTTCCGGCGGCCGACGACGACGGAACGGTCTGGTCGGCCGTGAAGTTCGGGACGTCCGGCGGCTTCACCTTCGCACCCGACGACGACACCGACGTCACCCGCTACGAGTGGTCGTTCAACACGACGACGTACGCGACCGGCAAGAACGTCACCGCAGGCACCTCGACCACGGTGACGCTGCCACCCCCGGCGGCAGGGCCCAACGTCCTGTACGTACGCGCGGTGGACAGCGCCGGCAACCCGTCGCTGGGCACGAAGTACCTCTTCTACGTGACCCCGCGCGATGCCGCCGACGTCCCGGGCGACCTGACCGGCGACGCGATTCCCGACCTGCTCAGCATCAGCGCGGGCGGCAACCTCTGGATGAACCCGGCCACGAGGGACGGTGACATGCACGTCTCGCTGTCCGCAGCCCACGAGGACGGCGTCGGTCTGCTGACCGACCCCGACAAGGACGGCGAGGACCACCGGCCCGGCTATTGGCTGGGCCCCGACGGCGCACCCGCCCTGATCGCGCACGGGGGCGACGTCATCGGCGGCGACGGCCTCGGCGACGTGTTCGCCCGGATGCCCGACGGCGAGCTGTACGTGTACCCGGGCGACGGCTACGGCAGCGTGGACATCGCGCAGCGGCTGGCCGTGCGGCTGCCGTCCGGCTCGCCCGACCCGGCGACACTCGACCAGATGATCGTGGGCGACTACGACCTCGACCGCCGTGCCGACCTGTTCGCCACGGCGGCCGGGGGCGAGATGTGGGCGTTCGAGGGCTACACGGGCGGCACCTTCCGGACCGTCACCCGCATCGCCACGACCGCGTGGACCGACCGCGACCTCGTCTCCGTCGGCGACCACGACAAGGACGGCGCCCCCGACCTGCTGTGGCGTTCCGGGGTCTCCAGCCGCCTCTACCTGCGGTACGGCGTCGCGGACAGCGAGGGCGGTGCGACGATCGCCTCGCTGGCGACGGCCGCGGCCTCCCGGACGGGTGCCGACGAGATCTACGCCGAGGGCTGGGACACGACGGGCTCCCCCGTCGCCTTCCTGCACGGCACCCCCGACGTCACCGGCGACGGCGTCCCCGACCTGTGGTCGCTGCGCGGTGACGGCGCCGTGTACTTCTACAAGGGCGGCGCCTCGGTCATCGGGACGGGAGTCGTGGTGATCAGCGCGGGCAGCGAGTGGAAGACGGGGAAGCTGTCCTTCGGCTGAGCCGGAGACGGGCGGAACACGCGGAACGGGGCCGGGATCTCGGTGATCCCGGCCCCGTTCCGCAAGGCCGCGCGCGGTCCGTGGCCGCGTGGGCGGCCGGGGCCGTGTCACATGATCGGGTCGGGTTCCCGGGCCAGGTCCGCCGCGCCCACCAGGCCCGCCTCGTTGCCGAGCCGGGCGGCGAGGACCTCGGCGACCGGGCGCCAGTTGCCGCCGACGAGCCAGCGCTTGTACGACTTGCGGATCGGGCCGAGGACCAGTTCGCCCTCGTCGGACAGGCCGCCGCCGACGATGAACGCGGACGGGTCGAAGAGGGAGGCGAGGTCGGCGAGGCCGGCGCCGACCCAGCGGGCCAGCTCCCGGTAGGAGTCGACGGCCACCGGATCGCCCTGCCGGGCGGCCACGGAGATGTGCTTGCCCTCGATGCCGTCGTGGCTGCCGTCGCCGAGACCGAGGAGGATCTCGGCGTTCTCCGGGGTGGCGTTGGCGCGTTGCTTCGCGTACCGCACGAGGGCGCGGCCGGAGGCGTACTGCTCCCAGCACCCCTGGCTGCCGCAGCCGCACAGCAGGCCGTCCGGGACCATGCGGATGTGGCCGAACTCCGCCGCCACGCCGAAGTGGCCGCGGCGCAGCTTGTTGCCGATGATGATGCCGCCGCCAAGGCCGGTGCCGAGCGTGATGCAGATGACGTTGCGGTGGCCTTTGCCGGCGCCGAACTTGTACTCGCCCCAGGCCGCGGCGTTCGCGTCGTTCTCCACGACGACCGGGAGGCCCACGCGGGCCTCGACCTTCTCCTTGAGCGGCTCGTTGCGCCAGTCGATGTTGGGCGCGAAGTAGACCTCGGAGCGCTGGCGGTTGACGTAGCCGGCGGCGCCGATGCCCACGCCGACGATGTCGTGGCCGGCGCGTGCGCCCTCCACGGCGGAGGCGATGGCGTCCACGATGTCCCCGGGCGTACCAGGGGTCGGCACCTTGTGGGTCGAGAGGATGTTGCCTTCCTCGTCGACCACGCCGGCCGCGATCTTCGTGCCGCCGATGTCGACGCCGATGGTGAGTCCCATGAATCCCTCAGTTCCGGTCGAGCCCCGCTACCGCCAACCGTACCCGAGGGGAAGGTCAGTCCAGGTCGATGTGGTGTGCCGGTCCACCACCTGGACCGTCGTCGTCTCCCGCGTCGTCCCGGGTGTGCGTCCGCGCCGGTTCCGGGTCGCCGGTCGTCCATCGGCGCTCCTGCGCCTGGACGGCCGAGCGGTACGCGGCGAGCAGTTCGCCGCCGGCGGCCGCCAGGTGCTCGAAGACGTCCGGATTGCGCTCGACGACGGGCTCGACGACGGCCTTGGCCTGCCGCACCGCCTGCCGTACGGCCTGCTGCGCGGCGGGCCCCGCCACCGCCTCCAGGAGGGGGGACGCTCCCAGGCCGGACAGCTTGTCGGTGACCGCGTCGACGAGCTTGCGCAGCTCCTCCGCGGCCGAGCCGGGAGGCGGTCCGTACCGGGCGCGGCGGCGGGCCTGTTCCGACTCCAGGTCCTCCGCGGCGGCGGCCGCCCAGGCGTCGTCGTCCGGGTCGCCGCGGCCGGGCCGCTCCGCCGACCCGGCACCGGGGTCGGGCTCGGGCTCGGGCTGGGGCTCGGGCTCGGGCTCGCCGACTGGTACCGGCTCGGGCGCGTCCACGGCCTCGGACTTGTCGTCGGGCCCGGACTCGGGCGCGGCACCGGGATCGGGCACGGCCTCACGCTCGGGCGCGGCATCGGGCTTGGGCACGTCCACGGCCCCCGGTCGGGACGGGGCGTCGGGCGCGTCCGCGGGGCGGGGGTCGGGTTCGGAGGCGTCGGGGGCCGGGCGCTCTTCGCTCATGACGGACTCCTGACTACGGTTCGTCCCTCCGACGTTACCGGACGGCACTCCGCCCGCTCACCGGACCGAAGGGCCCACCGGGCCATCTCCCCCGGGCCGGAGGCCCCGCCGGGAAGTCTGCTCACCGGACCGGCGGCCCCACCGGGCAGTCGGCCACCAGACCGAAGGCCCCACCGGACCGAAGGCCCCACCGGAGTGGAGGCCCCACCGGACCGGAGGCGCCCCACCCGGCGTCCACACCCACCGGACCGGAGGCGCCCCGCGCGGCAGTCGGCCCCACCGAACCGGAGGCCCCGCCCGGCAGCCGGTCCGCCGAGGCTGCGGCGCTGCCAGGACCGCGGCCCCGCCGGACCCGCGGCCTCACCGGGTGCGTGGCCACATCCGGGGGTCGGGCGCGAACCGGATGCGCAGCTCGCCCTCGCGCAGGGAGGCGCCCTCGACCGTGCAGCGGCGCAGCGCGGAGGGCAGCGGCACGATGCGGCGGAACGGTGCGGCGGTGACGACGATCTCGTCACCGCGCCGTTCGAGGTCCAGGTCGTCGCGTTCGGCGCCCGGCAGCGGGATGTGCCAGACGAGCGTGCCGTCGTCCGCGGCCCGGTCGGTCACGGGCCACTCCACGGCGGGCGCCCCGGATGCGGGCCCGGGTGCGGCGGGCGCCGCGAGGTCCGCGAGGTCCTCCGTGCCGCGCGGGTCGCGTCCGAGGTGGGCGACCGTACGGACCTCGTGCCCGGCGCCCCACTCCTCCAGCGTCTTGCGCTGCTGGGCGACGGGCCCGGCGAGCCAGCCGTCCGGGTCGGACCCGGGCAGGACACGGTTGGCGACCAGCACGTCGGTGCGCAGGCCGCGCAGGGCGAGGCCGAGCAGGGCGGTGCGGACGGCGGCGGCACCGGCCGGTCCGGGTTCGGCGACCAGGCGTACGACGGTGCGGGGGTCGGCGACGACGGCCTCGGTGGCGGCGAGTTCCCCGTCCCAGCGGGCGGCCGCCTCGTACAGCGACTCGGCGGGTACGGGCACTCCGGCGAGCCGGCCGAGGAGGGGGCGCAGCGCGCGGGCGGCCTGCCGCTCGGGCGGGAGGAGGCGGCGCAGGTAGCGGCGCAGTTCCTCGGGGAGGGCGAGCAGGGCGAGGGCCTGGGGGGCGGGGGGCAGGTCGACGACGAGGAGGTCGTGGGTGTCGTGGGCCGCCGCGGCCTCGCGCAGGGCGCGCAGCAGGGCGAGTTCGGCGGCGCCGGGCAGCGCGGTGAGTTCCTCGGGGTCGAGCCGGGTCGCGCCGACGAGGTCGAGGGCGGCGGAGGCGCGGTCCTGGAGGGCGGTGAGGCCGACGCGGAACCCGGCGTCGGGGTCGGGGCGCCAGGCGGTGAGGTTCGGGGCGGCCTTGGTGGGGGCCGGGCCGGTGCTCGTGCCGAGGGCCGCGCCGAGGGTGTCGGTGCGGTCGGCGGTGAGGAGGAGGGTGCGGGTGCCCTCACGGGCGGCGTGCAGGGCGGTCGCCGCGGCGAGGGTGGTGCGGCCGGCGCCGCCGGGGCCGGTCAGCAGGAGGGTGCGCATGGGGGTGAACCGTAACGGACGCCGGGGTCCGGGCCCGTGGTGCGGCGGCCGACAGGTCCGTGCGGGTCGGGCCGGGTGGGGTGCGCGTCCGGTGCCCGGCGGTCCCCGCGGTGCCGGCCCGTGCCGTCCCGGCGGCAGGACCGCCCGCGGCCGGGTTCCTACGCCCCCGACTCCACTCTCTTCTTCAGCCCGGCCAGCGCGCGGTCGATGATGACCTTCTCCGCCTTGCGCTTGATCATGCCGAGCATGGGGATCTTGACGTCGACGGTGAGGCGGTAGGTGACCTCGGTGGTGCCCTTGGGGGTGGGGCTGAGGCTGTAGACGCCGTCGAGGGAGCGCAGCATCTGGGACTTGACCAGGGTCCAGGAGACCTCGTGGTCGCCGGTCCAGGTGTAGGCGAGGGTCTGGTCGTCCTTGATGGCGCCCGCGTCCATGACGAGGCGGACCTGTTCGGCGCGGCCGCGGTCGTCGGTCCGCAGGACCTCGGCCTCCTTCACCTCCCCGGTCCAGTCCGGGTAGCGGGAGAAGTCGGCGATCACCCCCATGACATCGGCCGGTGCCGCCTCGATCGTGATGCTCGAGCTGGTGTGTTCCGCCATCGCCGTGGCTCCTCCAGATGCG
>DASTDN010000401.1:0-6875 GCA_035710365.1 Streptomyces sp.
CTGCGCTGCGGCTCGCGCTGCTTCTTGCGGTACGAGTTGATGAAGGTGTTGGTGAGGATCCGGTAGAGCCAGGCCTTGAGGTTGGTGCCTTCGCGGAACTGGTGGAACGACGCGTACGCCTTGGCGTACGTCTCCTGCACCAGGTCCTCGGCGTCGGCCGGGTTGCGCGTCATGCGCAGCGCGGCCGAGTACATCTGGTCGAGGAATTCCAGCGCGTCCCGCTCGAAGCGCGCGCTGCGCTGTGCGCTCGACTCCGCGCCGCCCCGGCCCTCGGGCTGCTTCGCCTGGCCGTTCTCGGTCCCTGCGTCGGTACCGGTGACCGGACCCACCTCCTCCAGCGTTGGCACGGGACCGAGACCGGTCCCACTCGGTTCGGAGGATAGACGACCCCCGGCGGGGGATGCCTGTCGGTTCGGTCCGGCCGGCGACCGGCCCGATACGGTCCGCGCCGCGGGCAGCACGGTCCAGTCGAGGCCGGTACGGCTGCTGCGGCGCGCGTCCCCCTCTGCCGGGCGCTGCCCGTCCACGGAGTGGGAGGCGGTGGCGGTCGGGCAGCAGGTGGAACCCATGCGGTGGACTTCCTCTCCTACGGCGGCTGTGCCGGTGACCGGCACGTACGTCCGCCTCAACAGCGTCCGGCGCCTCCGCATTCCCGGGGCTTCGCCTGCCGGGCCCGGTCCCCGGGGCTTCGTCCGGTGGCCGGTGCCCCGGGCCTCAGCGCAGCGACCGGATCCACCCGGTGACGCCGTCGACGAGGACCGCGAGGGCCTGGTCCTGGGTGAGGCCCGCACGCTTGGGCACGGCGAAGCCGTGGTCGCCGTCCGGGACGACCACCCCGGGCTCGTACCCCTCGGGGAACTCCTGCGGACGGCCGAACGGGTCGTTGCCGCCCTGCGCGACCAGCAGCGGGATGCCGGCCCGCCCGGCCGCGTGGAGCTCCTCCGCCCGGCTCTTCGCGGGTCTGCCCGGCGGGTGCAGCGGGAAGGCGAGCGCGAGGACGCCGGCCGCGCCGAGGCCGGCGGCCGTGCGGCAGGCCACGCGGGCGCCGGCGCTGCGTCCGCCGGAGACCACCGGCAGTCCGGGCGCGGCGAGAGCGGGCCACACGCCGTGCCAGCCGGTGTCGAGGGTCTTCGGGGCGGGCGCCAGTTTCTTTCCCGCGACCCTCCAGGGCTGCTCCACGAGGGCGACCGTCACCCCGTGCGCGGGCAGCGCGGCGGCCAGCGCGACGAGGTCGCGGGCCTCGATGCCGCCGCCCGCGCCGTGGCCCGCGGCCAGCACGAGGCGGGGGCGGTCGGCGTGGTGCCAGGTGACGCGGGCGGTGCCGGCGTCGGTGGGCACGGTCTCGGTGGTCTTGGTCTTCATGTCCTCGGCGGGTGGTGTGTCGCGGGGTGCGTCAGAAGAGTGTGCCCTCTTCCGGAGCGTCGAGCTCCTTCAGCAGTTCGGCGCCGTTGTTGCGGACGTTGCTGACCGCCGTGGAGACGGGGTGCGCGCGCATCAGGCCGGGCGGCGGCGGTGCGAGCAGTGCGCGCAGGCCGTCCGGGTCGCTGCGGGCCGGGTCCAGCCAGGCGTCCCAGCGGTCCGGGGTGAGCATCAGCGGCATGCGCGGGTGGATGTCGGCGAGCGAGCGCGGCCCCTCGGCGGGCGCGACCGCGAGCGGGGTGCTCTCGGCCTCGGTCGTGATCACCGAGCAGGTCACCCACCAGGCCCGGGGGTGGTCGTCCGGGAGGGTCCCGTCGCGCCAGAACTCGTAGATGCCCGCCATCGCGAACACCGAGCCGTCCGCCGGTGACACGAAGTACGGCTGCTTGCGGGGCCGCTTCCTGCGTCCCTCCACCTCCAGTTCCCGCTCCTGCGCGCCGGTGACCCACTCGTAGTAGCCGTCGGCGGGCAGGATGCAGCGGCGGGCGGCGAAGGCGCGGCGGAAGGACGGCTTCTCGTGCAGCGTCTCGGAGCGCGCGTTGATCATGCGGGCGGCACCCTCGGGCGTCTTGGACCAGGACGGCACCAGACCCCACTTCAGCTTCCGGAGCTGGCGGACCGGACGGGGGTCGGGCGTGTCCTTCAGCGGCCGGTCGAGGACGGCGAAGACCTCTTTGGTCGGGGCGACGTTGTAGTCGGGGGCCAGGGTCTCCTCGGGTTCCCACGTCTCGACCCCGAAGACTCCCGCGAGATCCTCGGGCCCACGACTGGCTGCATACCGTCCGCACATACGTGCCACACTGCCAGATTCCGCGCGACCACGAGGAGCCCGTTCCGAACATGCCCTCCCTGCACCAGGCACAGCACCCGCATCCCCTCGCCTCCCTCTCCCCCGGTTCCCTCTGGGACGAGATCGCCGGCACCCAGCCCGAGCCCGACCTGTGGGTGGTCGTCGCCACCCTGGTGGCGGCGCTCGTCGTGGTCGTGCCGCACGGCCCGTGGCGCCTGGCGCGCAACGCCGTCACCATCGCCCACGAGGGCGGCCACGGGCTGGTCGCGCTGCTCACCGGCCGCACCCTCACCGGCATCCGGCTGCACTCGGACACCAGCGGCCTGACCGTGAGCCGCGGCAAGCCGCACGGCATCGGCATGATCCTGACCGCCGCCGCCGGCTACACCGCTCCCCCGCTGCTCGGCCTCGGCGGCGCGGCGCTGCTCGCGGCGGGGCGCATCACGCTGCTGCTGTGGCTGGCGACGGCGCTGCTGGTGGCGGTGCTCGTGATGGTCCGCAACGCGTACGGGGCGCTGACGGTGCTCCTCACCGGGACGCTGTTCGTGCTGGTGTCGTGGCTGACCGGGCCGCAGGTGCAGGCGGCGTTCGCGTACGCGGTGGTGTGGTTCCTGCTGCTGGGCGGGGTGCGTCCGGCGTTCGAGCTGCAGACGAAGCGGGCACGGGGCGGGGCGGGCGACTCGGACGCGGACCAGTTGTCCCGGCTGACGAACGTCCCGGCGGCGCTGTGGCTCTTCCTCTTCCACGCGGTGTCGCTGTGCTCGCTGATAGGAGGGGGCCGCTGGCTGCTGGGGCTGTGACACCCCGCCGCGCGGCGCTCGCGGGGGCCGCGCACGGCCGGGCCCCGCCGGCTTCGGCGCGCGTCACGCTCCGCCGCCCGAGTGTCGCGTTCCGCTCGCTGTTCGCTCGGCTTCCGCTCGCCCGCCGCTCGCCTTTCGTCCGCGTTTCGCCGATTTTGATCAAGATTTCCGGCCCGTCGTACGCACTAAAGTGTGGGGCATGACCGCTAACCCCGCGCACATCACCCTCTGGCCCGCCCCTCCCGCGAGCGGGGCCGTGAAAGCGACCGTCCACGTGCCCGGGTCCAAATCGGTCACGAACCGTGCCCTGGTGCTGGCCTCCCTCGCCTCCGAGCCGGGCTGGCTGCGCCGCCCGCTGCGCTCCCGCGACACCCTGCTGATGGCCGGCGCCCTGCGCGCGATGGGCGTGGGCATCGAGGAGGGCGTGGGCCCGGACGGCACGGGCGAGGCCTGGCGCGTGATCCCCGCCGCGCTGCGCGGCCCCGCCACGGTCGACGTCGGCAACGCGGGCACGGTGATGCGCTTCCTGCCGCCGGTCGCCGCGCTCGCCGACGGCCCCGTCCGCTTCGACGGCGACCCCCGTTCGTACGAACGTCCCCTGCACGGTGTCATCGACGCGCTGCGCGCCCTCGGCGCCCGGATCGACGACGAGGGGCGCGGGGCGCTCCCCCTGACGGTGCACGGCAGCGGCGCCCTGGACGGCGGCCCGGTCGAGATCGACGCGTCGTCCTCGTCGCAGTTCGTCAGCGCGCTGCTGCTGTCCGCGCCGCGCTTCAACCAGGGCGTCGAGGTCCGCCACACCGGCGACAGACTGCCCTCCATGCCGCACATCCGGATGACGGTCGACATGCTGCGCGCGGTCGGCGCCCAGGTCGACACCCCGGAGTCGGGCGGCGAGGCCGGGGTCTGGCGGGTCACACCGGGCGCCCTGCTCGGCCGGGACCTGGTGGTGGAGCCCGACCTGTCGAACGCCCAGCCGTTCCTCGCGGCGGCGCTGGTGACCGGCGGCCGGGTCGTCGTCCCCGACTGGCCGGCCCGCACCACGCAGCCCGGCGACCGGCTGCGGGAGATCTTCACCGAGATGGGCGGCTCCTGCGAGCTGACCGACTACGGCCTGGAGTTCACCGGCTCGGGCGCCGTGCACGGCATCGACGTGGACCTCGGCGAGGTCGGCGAGCTGACCCCGGGCATCGCCGCGGTGGCCGCGCTCGCCGACTCCCCGTCCACGCTGCGCGGCGTGGCGCACCTCAGGCTGCACGAGACGGACCGGCTGGCCGCGCTCACCCGGGAGATCAACGGACTCGGCGGCGACGTCATCGAGACCGCCGACGGCCTGCACATCCGCCCGCGCCCCCTGCGCGGCGGGATCTTCCACACGTACGACGACCACCGGATGGCCACGGCGGGCGCGATCATCGGCCTCGCGGTGGACGGCGTGCGGATCGAGAACGTCGCGACGACGGCGAAGACGCTTCCGGACTTCCCGGACATGTGGACCGGGATGCTCGGATCGTAGGGACGTTCGCCATGCGCCGCTACGGCAAGCACACCGACGAGGACGACATCCGCAGCCGGCCCAACCGCAAGGGCAACCGGCCGCGCACGAACATCCGGCCCAAGCACGAGGACGCCGCCGAGGGCATGGTCCTCACCGTCGACCGGGGCCGGCTGACCTGTCTCGTCGAGGACCGGGTCGTGACGGCGATGAAGGCCCGCGAACTGGGCCGCAAGGCCGCCGTGGTCGGCGACCGGGTGGCCCTCGTCGGTGACATGTCCGGCAAGAAGGACACCCTGGCCCGCATCGTGCGCATCGAGGAGCGCACGTCGGTGCTGCGGCGCACCGCGGACGACGACGACCCGTTCGAGCGGGTGGTCGTCGCCAACGCCGACCAGCTCGCCGTCGTCACCGCGCTCGCCGACCCCGAGCCGCGCCCCCGCCTGATCGACCGCTGCCTCGTCGCCGCCTTCGACGGCGGCCTCACCCCGCTGCTGGTGATGACCAAGTCCGACCTCGCCCCGCCGGACGGCCTCCTGGAACTGTACGGCGACCTGGACATCCCCTACGTCGTCACCAGCCGCGAGGAACTGGAGAACGGCGACGCCGCCGACCGCGTCCGCGAGCACCTCGACGGCAAGGCCACGGCCTTCGTCGGGCACTCCGGAGTGGGCAAGACGACCCTGGTCAACGCGCTGGTCCCGCAGGAGCGCCGCCGCCTGACCGGGCACGTCAACGCGGTGACGGGGCGCGGCCGGCACACCACCACCTCGGCGCTGGCCCTGCCGCTGGCCGTCGCGGACGGCTGGGTGATCGACACTCCGGGCGTGCGCTCCTTCGGCCTGAACCACGTCGACCCGAGCCGTGTCATCCACGCCGTCCCCGACCTGGAGCCGGGCACGGAGGGCGGCCCGCGCGCGTGCAGCCACGACGAGCAGGACTGCGCGCTGGACGCGTGGGTCTCGGACGGGCACGCGGACCCGGCGCGGCTGTACTCCCTGCGCCGCCTGCTGGCGACGCGGGAACGCAGGGAAGGCGACTGAGGACGAGGGACGAGGGAGACAACACATGGCGTGGCTGCTGGTCATCGTGGCCGGAATGCTCGAAACCGGTTTCGCCGTGTGCCTGAAGCTGTCCCACGGGTTCACCCGTCTGTGGCCGACGATCGCGTTCTGCGTCTTCGCCCTCGGCAGCTTCGGCCTGCTGACTCTCTCCCTGAGGAAGCTCGACGTCGGACCGGCCTACGCGGTGTGGACGGGCATCGGCGCCGCGGGCACGGCCGCCTACGGGATGCTGTTCCTCGGCGACGTCGTCTCCACCCTGAAGCTCGTGTCGATCAGCCTGGTCGTCGTCGGCGTCGTGGGACTGCAGCTCTCCGGTTCGGCCCACTGACCCCCTCACCGAGACGCCCCCATACACCTCCGTCCGGTGCCGCACGACCCCCATGGCCCCGGAAGGCCGCCGCCGGATACGGTTCGTGACATGCCCGACTACCTCGATGACCTGCGTCTCGCCCATGTCCTCGCGGACGCCGCCGACGCCGCGACGATGGACCGGTTCAAGGCCCTCGACCTCAAGGTGGAGACCAAGCCGGACATGACGCCGGTGAGCGAGGCGGACCGGTCCGCGGAGGAACTCCTCCGCGGCCACCTCCAGCGCGCCCGCCCGAGGGACGCGATCCTCGGCGAGGAGTACGGCATCGAGGGCACCGGCCCGCGCCGCTGGGTCATCGACCCGATCGACGGCACCAAGAACTACGTGCGCGGCGTGCCGGTGTGGGCCACCCTGATCTCCCTGATGGAGGCGGGCGAGACCGGCTTCCAGCCGGTCGTCGGCGTCGTCTCCGCACCCGCCCTCGGCCGCCGCTGGTGGGCCGCGCAGGGGTACGGCGCCTTCTCGGGACGCAGCCTGTCCTCCGCGACGCGGCTCCAGGTCTCCCGCGTCACCAGGCTCGCGGACGCCTCGTTCGCGTACTCCTCGCTGAGCGGCTGGGAGGAGGAGGGCCGCCTCGACGGCTTCCTCGACCTGTCCCGCGAGGTGTGGCGCACCCGCGCGTACGGTGACTTCTGGCCGTACATGATGGTCGCCGAGGGTTCGGTGGACATGTGCGCGGAGCCCGAGCTGTCGCTGTGGGACATGGCCGCGAACGCGATCATCGTGACCGAGGCGGGCGGCACCTTCACCGGCCTCGACGGCCGCCCGGGCCCGCACAGCGGCAACGCGGCGGCGTCGAACGGCCCGCTCCACGACGAACTGCTCGGCTACCTCAACCAGCGCTACTGACCGCCGGACACCCTCTTGGACGCCGTCCAACTCCGACCCGAGTCCAAAACGACACCGGTTCAGGTCTCGGCCCGGCCGACTGTTAGGC
>DASTDN010000402.1:0-11590 GCA_035710365.1 Streptomyces sp.
TCCACCACGCTCGACACCATGCCCAAGAGCGTGGCCTGCGGCTGGATGTACGGCGACCCGCTCGCCTTCCCGCTGCCCGACATCGACCGCACCGACCACCTGCTGGTCCTCGGCGCCAACCCGGCCGAGTCCAACGGCAGCCTGTGGACGGTCGCGGACCTGCCCGGACGGCTCAAGGCGCTGCGGGCGCGGGGCGGGCGCCTGGTCGTGGTGGACCCGCGCCGGACCCGCACCGCCGACCTCGCCGACGAGCACGTCCCGCTGCGGCCGGGCACCGACGCGCTGCTGCTGCTCGGCATCGTGCACACCCTGCTGGAGGAGGACCTCGCGACCGACCCCGGCGAGGGCTTCGCCGGGTTCGCCGAACTCCCCGATCTCGTCAAGGGCTTCGGCGCCGACGAGGTCGCCGGGGCCTGCGGCGTCCCGGCCGCGACCGTACGCCGTCTCGCCCGCGACCTGGCCGCCGCGCCCACGGCCGCCGTCTACGGCCGGCTCGGCACCTGCACCACCGAGTTCGGCACGCTCACCAGTTGGCTGGTGGACGTCGTCAACATCGTCACCGGCAACTTCGACCGGCCCGGCGGCGTCCTCTTCGGCGAGGCGCCGCACGCCACGCGCCGCCCCGCCGAGCCGTTCCGCACCGGCCGTCTGCACAGCAGGGTCCGGGGCCTGCCGGAGGTCAACGGCGAACTGCCCACCGCGACCCTCGCCGACGAGATCGAGACACCCGGCGAAGGACAGGTACGGGCCCTGGTGTGCGTCGCGGGCAACCTGGTGCTCGCCGCGCCGCAGGGCGAACGGCTCGACCGGGCCCTGTCCGGCCTGGACTTCATGGTCTGCGTCGACCCGTATCTGAACGAGACCACCCGGCACGCCTCGGTGATCCTGCCGCCGCCCAGCGCCCTGGAGTCCCCGCACTACGACGTCGTCCTCGCCAGCCGTTCCGTACGCCGCAACGCCCGCTTCTCCGCGCCGCTGCGGGAACTGCCGCCGGGACGGCCCAGCGAGGGGGAGATCCTCGCCCGGCTGGTGCTGATCGCCTCCGGCAAGGGGCCCGACGCCGACCCCGGGCAGGTGGACGAGCAACTCGTCGACCTCACCCTGCGGGCGGCCTGCGGGCGGCCGGGCAGCCCACTGAAGGGGACCTCGCCCGCCGCGCTGAAGGAGCGGCTGACCGGGGACAACGCCCTGGAACGGCGGCTCGACATGATGCTGCGGCTGGGCCCGGCGGGCGACCTGTTCGGGGCGCGCCCCGACGGGCTGAACCTCGCCCGGCTCAAGGACACCCCGAACGGCGTCGACCTCGGGCCGCTGCGGCCCCGGCGCCGCGAGGTCGTGATGACCGCGTCCGGGCTGGTGGAACTGTGCCCGCCCGCCATCACCGCCGACCTGCCCCGGCTCGCCGCCCGGCTGGGCGACATCCGGGACGGGGCGTGGGTGCTGGTCTCGCACCGGCAGCTCAAGTCCGTCAACAGCTGGTCGCACAACATCCCGTCGCTGTCCGGCGGCACCCACCGCTGCACCCTCCAGCTGAGCGAGGCGGACGCCCGGCGCCTCGGCGTCGGCGCGGGCGACCCGGTCCGCGTCCGCAGCCGGGTCGGCGAGGTGGTGGTTCCGGCCGAGCCCACCGACCGGCTGCGCGACGGCGTGGTGAGCCTGCCGTACGGCTGGGGCCACGGCCGGAAGGGCACCAGGCTCCGGCACGCCGCCGCCGAACCGGGAGTGAGCGTGAACGCCCTCACCGACGGCGCGGCGGTGGACCCGCTGTCGGGGACGGCCGTCTTCAACGGCGTGCCCGTGCACGTGGAGCGCGTGGAGCGCGTGGAGCGCACCGGAGGCGACGGAGACGGGGAACACCTCGAAGGCGGGGAGCGCGGGGAACACCGGGAACACGAGGAGCGCGGTGAACGCGGGGAACGCGGGGGTAAAACGGAGAGCGGAATTCCGACTCGCGGGTAATTCCACACTTCGCCGCACACCAAACTCCTCGCAATTGATCTGGCCAAAAACTTCCCATCCCATCGGCTCACCTCTAGACTGCAGAAACAATCTCGTCAGGGGAAACAACGGGGGGGATTTATGATCCGCATCCGCAACATCGCGCTGTCCGCCATTTCACTCGCCCTGCTGGCCGGGGTGACGACAGCGGCCAATGCCGCCGATTCTCCCAGCACCAGCATCAAGGACACGAGCTGCTCGCCCACGCAACCCGCCATCCTGGACGTCCCGCACAGACTCTTCGAGTCCTGGGACAAGGGTGACGCGGCCGGCGTGGCCGCGCAATTCACCACCGACGGCCACATGATTCCGAACAATGGCGCCTATCTCACCAGCAGAAGTGCGATAGCCGACTACTACAAGGTGGCCTTCGACGGGCCGCTCAAGGGCACCCGGATGATCGGCAAGCCGCTCAGCGTGCGCTGCCTGTCCACCAGCACGGCCGTGATCGACGGGCTCGGCGGCCTGCTCCTGCCGGGTGACACCTACACCGACCCGGAGCAGGTGCCGATCGGCCAGCGCATCATCGTGTCCTGGACCGCGGTGCGGGTCAACGACGTCTACTACATGAAGGAATTCCAGAGCACCCAGATCCAGAGCTGATCCAGCGACGGGTGCCGCACAAAGGAACCGAGCGGAAACGGAGCATTTGGTTGCCACGCACAGTGCTGGTCACAGGGGGCAACAGAGGAATCGGCCGCGCCATTGCCGAGGAATTTCTCGACAATGGTGACCGAGTGGCCGTCACCTATCGCAATGAGCCACCGGACGGGAAAATGTTGGGCGTCCGCTGCGACGTCTCCGATCCGGAACAGGTCGATGCGGCATTCACCGCCGTGGAGCAAGAACTCGGCCCTGTCGAGATCCTCGTCTCCAACGCCGGAATCACCGACGACCGGCCCATGCTGCGTATGCGGGAAGAACAATTCTCGCGGGTCCTCGACACCAATCTCACCGGTGGCTGGCGCTGCGCCCGCCGGGCCCTGCCCAAAATGCTCAGGGCCCGGTGGGGCCGCATCGTGTTCCTGTCGTCCGTCGCCGGGCTGCGCGGGAACCCGGGCCAGGTCAACTACGCGGCCAGCAAGGCCGGGATGATCGGCATGGCCCGCTCGCTCGCCCGCGAGTGCGCCGTCGCCGGCATCACCGTGAACGTGGTGGCGCCGGGCCTCATCGAGACCGACATGACCGCCGCCCTGCCCGACGCCCGCAAGGAGGCGCACCTCAAGGAGATACCCGCGGGCCGGGCGGGCAGCGCCGAGGAGGTCGCCGCCACGGTCTCCTGGCTGGCCGGAGAGCGGGCCGGATACGTCACGGGTGCGGTGATCCCGGTCGACGGCGGCCTCGGAATGGGGCACTGATCCCCATGACCACCCACGCCACCCCGCCCCCCGCCACCGGCACGCCGGCAGTCGCCGAGCCAGCGCCCGCCGCCGTCGGCGGCGGGCTGCTCGCCGGCAAGCGCCTGGTGATCAGCGGTGTGATCACCGAACGGTCGATCGCGTTCGCCGTCGCCCGTCTCGCCCAGCAGCAGGGTGCCCGCATCGTCCTCACCGGCTACGGCCGGATGTCCCTGGTCGAGCTCGTCTCCCGCCGCCTGCCGGAGAAGCCTCCGGTCGTGGAGCTGGACGTGACCGACCCGGCGCAACTGCAGCGGCTCCCGGACACCGTGGGCGAGCACCTGGGCGGCGTCGACGGGGTACTGCACTCCGTCGCGTTCGCCCCGCCGAGCTGCCTCGGCGGCTTCCTCACCGCGCCCTGGGAGGACGTGGCCACCGCCGTCCACACCTCCGCCTACTCCTACACGTCACTCGCGGTGTCGCTGCTCCCGCTCATGGGCGAGGGCGGCTCGGTCGTCGGCCTCACCTTCGACGCCACGAAGTCCTGGCCCGCCTACGACTGGATGGGCGTGGCGAAGGGAGCCCTGGAGTCGGCCAACCGCTATCTCGCACGCGAACTGGGCCCCCGCGGCATCCGGTCCAACCTGGTGGCCGCCGGCCCGCTGCGCACCACCGCGGGCAAGGCCATCCCCGGCCTCGCGCGCACCCAGGACGACTGGGCCGCCAGGGCGCCGCTGGGCTGGAGCGTCACCGACACGGAACCCACCGCCCGTGCCTGCGTCGCGCTGCTGTCCGACTGGTTCCCGTCGACCACGGGCGAGATCGTGCACGTGGACGGCGGTTACCACGCCATCGGCGCCTGACGGCGCCCCGAGCCGAGGAGCCGGCCAACGAGACGCCACGCTCCTGTGCCGGGCATCCTCACCGCCACTGCCCCGGCCCCCCGCGAGGGAGGCCGGGGCAGTGGTCGTACCGGGACACAGCGGGGCGGGGCGGCCGTCGTGCGCCGGCCACACCGTGGCCGGGTGCGGCAGTCGGGGACGACCGCCGCACCCGGGCACGCCCTACGACACGGCCGCACCCGGGCAAGCGGTGGCCAGGACGAGACGCCCGCACCGTGACACGCCGTAGTCACGCGGCACCGCCGCACCCGGGCACACCCCGGTGCGACACGGCCCCACACCCGGGCACGCCCGAGCCGGACGAGACGCCCTCACCCGGGCACGCCATCGTCACCGCGAACCGCCGCACCCGGGCACAGCCCGTCGGACACGTCCGCCGCACCCGGAGACGCCCGCCGACAGGACGGCCGGGCCCGGGCGACGCCCACGTCAGGCGTGGTTCTCGCGCCGCCCGGGCATGCGGGGGCGGTCCGGGTCGTGGGTCAGAGGGCGACGCGGTTGCCGGAGCCCGGCGCGAGGAGCCGCTCCGCGCCGACGGACTTGGCGAAGGACGCGGCGACGGCGTCCTGGCCCTCCGTGAAGTGCTCCCAGCCGTCGTTGTGCACGGCGAGCACCTTGCGGGCGCCCAGCAGTCCGGCCGCCTCCGCCGCCTGGTCCGCGGTCATCGACAGCAGGGTCGGGCCGAACGGGGCGAGCTGCGCGGCGCCCATGTGAAGCACCGCCAGGTCGACGCCCTGGCCGCCGAGGCGCTCCGCCAGCTCGCGCACCGGGTCCAGCGAGACGTTGTCGCCGCTGACGTACACCGTGGGCAGGCCCTCGCCGGTCAGCAGGAAGCCGGTGACGGCGCCCAGCATCTGCTCGGTGCCGGCCGGACCGTGCTGGGCGGGGACGGCGGTGACCACGACCCGGCCGCCGTCCGGGCGGCGCAGCACGTGCTCGGCCCAGGGGGCGAGGCCCGTGCCGCCGACGCGCTCGGCGCCCGCCTCGGTGGTGAGCACCAGCGGCGCCGTCTTCAGGAAGGCGCGGCCGGCTCCGTCGAGGTTGTCGGGGTGCTGGTCGTGCGACAGCAGAACGGCCGCCACGTCGCCGACCTCGTCCGGGGTGAGCGCCGGGTCCGTCAGCTTGCGCAGGGCGATCGGGCCCATGCTGTAGCCGGTGTCGGCGGCGTCGAACGTCGGGTCGGTCACGAACCGCAGTCCGCCCAGGTCGATGACCACGGTGGGCCCGCCCACCGGGGTGACGGCGAGCTGGTCGACGGCGTTCTCGGAGGTCATGAAGGTGCTCCTAGTGAGTCGGAGGAGGAATCGGAGGAGGAAGGGGTGGGGTGGGAGGACGGAGAGCGGCCCGGCTCTCCGGACGGTGGCACGACGACCAGGCCGCCGGTGAACCCGCCCGGCAGCCGCAGCGGATGCCAGGCGTGGCCGACGCCCCGGTCGGGGACGTCGGCGAGGCCCCGGACCCCGGTGCCGAGGGCTTTCGCGTACGCCTCTCTCCTGGTCCAGATGTCCAGCCAGGCGGCGTCCCCGGCCGGGCCCGTGACCGCGTCCAGCAGGGCGCGGTCGGCGGGGGAGAACAGACGGCGGGCCAGCGGTCCGGCCCGGGGCACGGGCCGCACCGCCTCGATGTCGACGCCGATCCGGGTACCGGGCGTGAGCCCCGTGCCCACGGCGACGGCGGCCAGACCGGCGGTGTGTGTGACGCCGACGTCCACGCCCGGCTCGCCGTCCACCCGGGGCCGCCCGGCGTCGTCGACGACGAGCGGGACCCGGTGGGGCGGCAGGCCCAGCGCCCGGCCCAGCGCGTCGCGCAGCACGCACCGGGCCAGCACGAACTCGGCCCGGCCCAGCGGATCGGACACGGCGGCGTGCCTCCGGCGTTCGTGCGGGGGCAGCGTGGCCGCGAGGCCCGCCACGGCCGCGGCCGGCAGGTCGCGCCCGTCGGCCCACCACACCCGCACCCCGCCGGGACCGGCCGGGACGTGCGCCGCGAGGGCGGTGGCGGGGCGGGGGCCCGTCCCGCCACCGTCCTCGGCGCCGTCCGGGGCGTGCCCCGGGGCGGCGGCCGGCGCCACGTCCGATCCGCCCCGCGTCACTGCCGGCCGACCGCCTGCACCCGGTCGGCCAGTTCGTCCTCGGTCATGCCGAAGTGCGAGGTCAGCGCGCTGATCCAGCGCTCCAGCCCGAAGGCCACGCACCCGGTGAACGCCGGCTCGCCGTCCGCGGTGCGGATCTCGCAGCGTTCCCCGAAGAAGTTGCGGTGGAAGTTGAGCGAGCCGATCGCCAGGGACCCGTCGAAGACGAACTCCTCCTTGACCGGGAAGAGCTGGGCCATCAGGGCCCGCCCGGCGCTCGCGTCGAAGAACGGGTCGGAGGCCGACTGGATCTCGACCGGGAGGTCCAGGTCCGCCAGGAAACCCGACACCCGCTTGCGGAACACCTGGAGGTGGTCCAGCACCTCGTCCCGTCCGCCCACGCAGACGATCTCCCGCATGCTGAAGCCCAGCAGCCGCCGCAGGCCGTCGTAGTGGTCCTCGCGGCGGAAGCAGGTGGCGACGGTGGTCACCTTGTGGGCGCCGTCCTCCAGCGTCCGGCCCGCCGCGTCGAGGTAGACGTTGTAGCAGGCGGCGGACGGCAGCGCGTAGGCCGCCTCGGTCAACTGGCCGGCGGGCACGGCCGGCGTCCTCGGCTTCCCCGTGGCGTACTCGGGGGCGGCTTCCGGCGTCAGGGCCGCCCCGAGGATCGCGAGGTGGGGGAAGTTCTGGAAGTAGTCCAGCCGGTGCAGGTCCTCGACCCGCATCAGGGGCGGGTACTGGACCGCGTCGGCGCCGACCTCGGCCGCCCAGCCGGTGAAGACCGATTCGAGCGCCGCCCGCAGCCGCAGCGCCCCGGGCCCCATGGTGGCGAGGCCGCCACGGGTCGCGGCCGTGGCGCCCGCCTCAGTGCCCGGACTGTTCGGGCTCATGGAAGAACCTCTTTCGAATGGCGTTGATCGTGCGGAAGTCGGACGGCTTCACGTTCTCCATCAGGATCTCCTGGCCCGTCTGCTCCTCCAGCACGTAGAGGAAGTCGACGAAGCCGAGCGAGTCGAGGATGCGGTTCTCGACGAGGTCGAGTTCCGGGTCGATGGACGTGAGGTCCGGGCGCTTCTTCAGCAGGTACTGCACCACGGCGTCGACCCCGGCCGGGGCCTGCTGCTCCACCCCGCTCATGAGCGCGGCAGAACGTCGTCGGTGAAGATGCCCTCGCTCACCAGGAAGTTCATCGAGCGCTTGAGCATCCTGGCCTCCAGGGCGTGGAAGGCCGGGTCGGCCAGCACCTCGTTGCGCACCTGGTACGGGTTGGGGATGCCCGCGTCCTTGAAGGCGTGCGGGTTCACCAGGCCGTCCACGGACTTGCGCAGGTACCGCTTGAGGTACAGCTCCAGCTCGGCCAGCTCCTCCTTGCCGAGCTTCTCCCGGAGCTGGCGGTGGAGCAGGGAGACGATCTGCCGGCCGAAGGCTACGTGCCGGGACTCGTCCTGGTGGTGGATCGCGTTGATCTGGCGGATCGTCGGGTGCAGCCGCTCGTCGTCGCCCATCTTCTTGTTGAAGAAGTCGACGATCTCCTCGAAGAGCAGCAGCCGGGCGAAGACCAGGAAGTGGGCCGACTCGCCCTCGGACTTCATCTCGAGCTGGACGCCCTTGTCGGGGTAGACCTTTCCGCCGTACTTCAGGCAGAACGTGGCGAAGAACCACATGTGCTCGTTCTCTTCGCCGATCATGTGGTGGAAGTACTCGGAGGAGACCGAGAAGTCCTTGGTGTGGATACGGGCGATGATCTCCGTGATCAGCTCACGGATGCCGTCGACGTTGAGGCTGTAGAAGTTGACGCTCTCCCACTTGCTGATCGCCCACATCTGCTCCTCGGTGAACGACTCGGCCACCTTGGTGCCGTGCACGGACATCAGCTCGGGCGACATCCAGTACTGGTTCTCGGGCAGCGAGTCGGGCCACTGGAACAGCTTGTAGGGGTCGTAGTAGTCCCGCTCCGACATCTTCACGAGCCGGTCGAGAATCGTCTGGAGCTGATCGTCGGCCTGCAGTACGGCCATGGGTCTTCCTCTCTTGTTACTCGGCGCCGTCGCCGGCGCCGTCCGCCTCGGTCAGAGCGGACTGATCCGCCGAGAGCTGGATGTCTGTCTGGTGACGCGGGTGCAGGAACCTGCCGTCGCGGCGGTAGCCGTTCACCGGTTCGTCCGCGAAGTGGTCCGTGGGCATCAGGCGGTTCAGCAGCGAGCCGTTGAAGGCCTCCGCGACGTCCGGATGCGGGTTCTCGGCGTGGTGCTCGGCCAGGATGACGAAGGCGGGGTCGACCGTCTTGATCAGTCCGTCCTCGTCGACGACCTCCAGCCAGGAGTGGGCGAGGTCGAGCATGCCCATGATCCAGCCGCGCCGGGTGCGCGCCTCGAAGCCCGCGGCCCGGCACCGGTCGGCCAGTTCCATGCAGACCGAGATGCAGGAGGCGTAGCCCTGGGACAGGACGACCTCCTTGCGCCACTGCATCTCCTCGGGCATGCGGCCCCAGCGGAAGCGGTCCGGCCCGTACGACGTCACGATCTCGCGCAGCCGCGGTGAGCGGATCACCCGCCGCTCGCCCGAGGTGACGACGACGCCGGTGGCCGTCAGGCCGGTCGTGCCGCGGACGGTGATGTCCTTCTCGCCGATGACGGCGCCCTCCGGGCCGACGGACAGCGACTCGGTCCGGCCGCCGTGCAGTTCGGGGCGAGGTGTGGCCAGGTTCCACTCCATGGCCGCCGGGTCGGCGTCCTCCTCGCCGGCGGGCGGCGTGAGCGCGACCGAGCAGTCCCAGCGCTGGGGCCGGTACAGGGTCCCCGGGTCGGCGTGCATCCAGCGCAGGGCGAAGCGCATCGTCTTCTCCGGCACGGAGGTGCCCGACCCGGAGTAGAGCGCGAGGTTGACCAGGTCGAAGCGGTCGAAGCGCTCGTCACCCGGCTCCCCGCCGTGCGGCAGGCCCTCCCGCAGCAGCAGGTCGAGGGTGTCGGGCCCGCACTGGAGCATCTCCAGGGCGCCGGCCCGGGTCACCCACTCGTCGCGCAGGTCCTGCGGGATCACCAGCAGGTTGCGCAGGGACTCCAGCCAGCCGTCGAGACCGAGTGGCCCCGCGGGGCGGCTCCAGGGTTTGACCTCGGTTTTCATGCCTCGCTCCTGAGGGGTGTCGGTCCGGTGGGCGTCGGGCCGGTGAGTGCCGGACCGGTGGGCGCGGGGCCCGTGGACGCCGGGCCGGGTGAGTACAGGGCGCGCAGCGCGGCCTTGTCGGGTTTTCCGTACGACGCCGTCGGGATGGTGTCGGCGAACACGAACCGGGCGGGCTCGTGGGCCGGGCCCAGCGCGTCGCGGACCAGGGCGCGCAGCGCGTCCTCGGTGCCGGCGGGCGCGTCCGGCGCGGTGACGCACACGGCGAGCAGGGACTCGCCCGTGCGGGCGTCGGGGACTCCGAGGACGGCGGCGTTCCGGACGGCCGGGTGGGACGTCAGCACGTCCTCCACAGCCTGCGGGTGGCAGTTGGTGCCGTCCACGATGACCAGGTCCTTCTCCCGCCCGGTCAGGTAAAGGTAGCCGTCCTCGTCGAGGCGTCCCAGGTCGCCGGTGCGCAGCCGGCCCTCGCGCAGCACCCGCGCGGTCAGGTCGGGGCGCTGCCAGTAGCCGGCCATCACGGTGGGGCCCGAGACCTCGACGGCGCCTTCCGCGCCGGGCGGCAGCGGCGCGCCGTCCGGCCCGGTGACGCGGACGGTGACGCCGGGCACGGCGCGGCCGACGGAGCCGTACAGCTCGGGCCGGTCCTTCGCGGCGAGGGCGTGGTCCTCCGGGCCCAGGCCGGTGATCGCGATGGCCTCGGTCAGCGCGTAGCTCTGGCGCAGCCGGGGGCCCAGCAGCCGTACGGTCTCGGCGAGCCGGTGCGGTGCCACGGGGGCGCTGCCGTAGCTGAGCAGGGCGAGGCCCTTCCGGTCGGTGTGCGCCAGCCCGGGGTGGTCCAGGAGGCGGTAGAGGTAGGGCGGGTACAGGTAGGTGCTGACGAGCCGTCCGTTGGCGGAGGCCGCTCCGACGCGGTCGAGCAGGACCCCGGCGTCGAAGCCGTCGAAGAGTTCCGTGCTCACGCCGTGGCGCAGCAGGCCGAAGGCGAGGGCACCGGCCGCGTGCGCCATGGGCGTCATCACCAGGAACCGCAGGCCGGGGGGTGGTGCCGCGCCCGCCCAGGCCCCGGCGGCGGCGGTGAGCGCGCCGAAGGTGTACGCCACGCCCTTGGGCAGGCCCGTGGTGCCGCCGGTGTACAGCACCCGGGCGACGTCGTCCTCCCGGGCCGCCACCGGGACGGGTGCGTCGCTCTGTTCGCGGGCCGCGGCGAGCAGGTCGGTCACCTCGGGGCCGTGTCCGGGGCCGAGGGAGAACAGCAGCCGGGTCCCGGCGGCGCGTGCGGCCCCGAGGGTGTGGCGGGCCGTCCCGTCGGGTCCGCCGTCGGCGACGACGACGGCGTCCGGCGCGGCGTCGCGCAGGATGTGTTCGGTGGTGCGGGTTCCGCCGCCGGCGTAGACCGGGGTGTAGCGGATGCCGAGGATGTGGGCGGCCAGGCCGACGGCCGTCATCTCCAGGGGGTTGGCGGCCAGCAGCACCAGCCCGTCCCCCCGGCCGAGTCCGCGGTCCTTCAAGACCCGGGCGGTGCGGTGGGCCAGCGAGAGCAGCTCGGTGAAGCTCATGCTCCGCTCGCCCTTGACCAGCGCGGTCCGCTCGCCGTGCGCGGCGAACTGGTGGAGGGCGCTGGTGACGTACGCGGCGGGCTCGGTCACGACGCCTGCTCCTCGGGGGTGTCGGCGGCGTCCGGGGACACCGTGCAGGACTGGAAGCGGCACGCGGCGCCGCCGGTGCGCATGCACTCCACGCGGCGGTCGCGGACCTCGGTCCTCAGGCCCTCGAACCAGCCCTCCCGCATCTGCGGGCAGGGGCAGTCGTAGCCCTCCAGGGTGCCGGCGCGGGCCAGCATCTCCAGGGCGAAGTTGCGGGTGACCACCGTCTCCCAGGACCCGTCGCCGGTGACCTTGTTGGCGGCCTGCACGCTGTCGCCGGTCATGAGGTCCGAGATGCCGTTCAGCGCCGCGGCGAGTTCGGCGGCGGTGAGGCCCGGCCGCAGTCCGTGTTCGCGCGCGTAGGCGGAGGCGATCCGGCGGGCGACGAACCGCATGGCCTCGGCGTTGACCTCGTTGGCGGCGTCCTGGCCGAAGCGCTTGGCGACCCCCTGGTACCAGCGGGCGTCGTGCAGCCACCAGAACTGGCGCAGCAGGTCGGCGGGCGGTTCGTCCGGG
>DASTDN010000403.1:0-6971 GCA_035710365.1 Streptomyces sp.
GAGCGCATCCAGCGCCTGGGCATGAAGGACAACTACTGGTCCATGGGCGTCCCCGGCCCCTGCGGCCCCTGCTCCGAGATCAACTACGACCGCGGCCCCGAGTTCGGCGCCGAGGGCGGCCCCGCCGTCAACGACGAGCGGTACGTGGAGATCTGGAACCTCGTCTTCATGCAGTACGAGCGGGGCGCGGGCATCGGCAAGGACAACTTCGAGATCCTCGGGGACCTGCCCAGCAAGAACATCGACACGGGCCTCGGCCTGGAGCGCCTCGCCATGATTCTGCAGGGCGTGCAGAACATGTACGAGATCGACACCTCCATGGCCGTCATCGACAGGGCCACCGAGCTGACCGGCGTCCGCTACGGCGACTCCAAGGACTCCGACGTCTCCCTGCGCGTCGTCACCGACCACATGCGCACCGCCACCATGCTCATCGGCGACGGCGTCACGCCCGGCAACGAGGGCCGCGGCTACGTGCTGCGCCGCATCATGCGCCGCGCCATCCGCAACATGCGTCTGCTCGGTGCCACCGGCCCGGTCGTCAAGGACCTCGTCGACGTCGTGATCGGCATGATGGGCCTGCAGTACCCCGAGCTGATCACCGACCGGGAGCGCGTCGAGAAGGTCGCCCTCGCCGAGGAGGCCGCCTTCCTCAAGACGCTGAAGGCCGGCACCAACATCCTCGACACCGCCGTCTCCGACACCAAGGCCTCCGGCGGCACGGTGCTGGCCGGCGACAAGGCGTTCCTGCTGCACGACACGTGGGGCTTCCCGATCGACCTCACCCTGGAGATGGCCGCCGAGCAGGGCCTGTCGGTCGACGAGGACGGCTTCCGCCGCCTGATGAAGGAGCAGCGCGAGCGGGCCAAGGCCGACGCCCAGGCCAAGAAGACCGGCCACGCCGGGGCCGGCGCCTACCGGGAGATCGCCGACCGGGCTGGCGCCACCGAGTTCGTCGGCTACGCGGACACCGAGAGCGAGTCCACGGTCGTCGGCATCCTCGTCGACGGCGTCTCCTCCCCGGCCGCGACCGAGGGCGACGAGGTGGAGATCGTCCTCGACCGCACCCCGTTCTACGCCGAGGGCGGCGGTCAGATCGGTGACACCGGCCGCATCAAGGTCGACACCGGCGCCGTCGTGGAGATCCGCGACTGCCAGAAGCCGGTCCCGGGGGTGTACGTCCACAAGGGCGTCGTCCAGGTCGGCGAGGTGACGGTGGGGTCCAGGGCCCAGGCCGTGATCGACGCCCGCCGCCGCAAGGCCATCGCCCGCGCCCACTCGGCCACGCACCTCACCCACCAGGCGCTGCGCGACGCCCTCGGCCCGACGGCCGCCCAGGCCGGTTCCGAGAACCAGCCCGGCCGCTTCCGTTTCGACTTCGGCTCCCCGTCCGCCGTGCCGACGGCCGTGATGACCGACGTCGAGCAGAAGATCAACGAGGTGCTCGCCCGCGACCTCGACGTGCGCGCCGACGTCATGGGCATCGACGAGGCCAAGAAGCAGGGCGCCATCGCCGAGTTCGGCGAGAAGTACGGCGAGCGCGTCCGCGTCGTGACCATCGGCGACTTCTCCAAGGAGCTGTGCGGCGGCACGCACGTCCACAACACCGCCCAACTGGGCCTGGTGAAGCTGCTCGGCGAGTCCTCCATCGGCTCGGGCGTGCGCCGTATCGAGGCCCTCGTGGGTGTCGACGCCTACCACTTCCTGGCCCGTGAGCACACGGTCGTCGCCCAGCTCCAGGAGCTGGTCAAGGGCCGTCCCGAGGAGCTTCCGGAGAAGGTGTCCGCCATGCTCGGCAAGCTGAAGGACGCCGAGAAGGAGATCGAGAAGTTCCGCGCCGAGAAGGTGCTCCAGGCCGCCGCCGGTCTCACCGAGTCCGCCCGGGACGTCCGCGGCGTCGCCGTCGTCACCGGCCGGGTCCCGGACGGCACGACCGCCGACGACCTGCGCAAGCTGGTCCTCGACGTCCGCGGCCGCATCCAGGGCGGCCGGGCCGCCGTGGTGGCCCTGTTCACCGTGGTCAACGGCAAGCCGCTGACCGTGATCGCCACCAACGAGGCCGCCCGCGAGCGCGGCCTCAAGGCCGGTGACCTGGTGCGTACGGCCGCCAAGACCCTCGGCGGCGGCGGTGGCGGCAAGCCGGACGTCGCCCAGGGCGGCGGCCAGGACGCCGGCGCCATCGGCGACGCCGTCGAGGCCGTCGAGCGGCTCGTGGTGGACACCGCCAAGTGAGCGACCTGCACAGCGGGACGGACGGCCCGGTCATGCGCCGCGGCCGCCGCCTCGCGATCGACGTCGGGGACGCCCGTATCGGGGTCGCCTCGTGCGACCCCGACGGGATCCTCGCCACCCCCGTCGAGACGGTGCCCGGCCGGGACGTCCCGGCCGCGCACCGCAGGCTGCGGCAGTTGGTCGAGGAGTACGAGCCGATCGAGGTCGTCGTCGGTCTGCCCCGCTCCCTCAAAGGGGGCGAGGGCCCGGCCGCCGTCAAGGTCCGCGGATTCGCCGGGGAACTCGCCCGCATGATCACGCCGGTTCCGGTGAGACTCGTGGACGAGCGCATGACGACGGTCACGGCCGGGCAGGGCCTGCGCGCCTCCGGCGTCCGCGCCAAGAAGGGCCGTGCCGTCATCGACCAGGCGGCAGCGGTCGTCATCCTGCAGCAGGCGCTGGAATCCGAACGGGTGTCGGGACGGGCGCCCGGTGAAGGCGTCGAAGTGGTCACCTGATCGCGATACGGTAACGTTCCGCGCGATGCGAAGGTGTTCGAACAGCCGACGCACAGAAAGAGACGGGACGGACGCCGGGGCTGCACCGTGCGACCGCCGCCTCGCGGATCTAGGGGATCGATGACTGAGTATGGCCGGGGTCCGGACCCCGATCCGTGGCATGCGGACGACCCGTTGTACGGGGACGGCGGATGGACGGGCCGGCAGGCCCAGCAGGGTCAGCAGTCCCCCTACGGTGAGCAGCCGCAGCACTACCCGCAGCAGCACCAGCCCCAGCAGCAGTACGACGAGTGGGGCCGCCCGTACGACCCGCAGACGTACGGGCAGCAGCCGCAGTACCCGGGCGGCCCCCAGCACCACCAGCCCCAGTACGACGGTCACCAGCAGCAGCCGCAGTACGACGGTCAGCAGCAGTACGACGGCGACGGGTGGGGCACCGGCACGCACCAGCAGGTCCAGGCCCAGGCCCCCGGCCCCGCCGACTCCTACGGCGATCAGCCCGCCCCCTACGGCACCGGTGACCAGGCGGACTACTACGGCGAGCCCGAGGCCCACCCCTCGCCCCGGCCGCCGGTCCACGGGGGCACCGGTCCGGAGCCGCCCCGGACCGACTGGGACCCCGGGCCCGACCAGGGCGAACACGCCTTCTTCGCAGGCGACGACGACCGCGACGGCGACGACGGTGAGGACGCGGGCGGCGGCCGGGGCGGACGTGCGGGCCGCGGCCGGGGCCGCGGCGCCAAGCCGAAGAAGAGCCGCAACGGCTGCGCCTGCCTGGTGGTCCTCGCCGTCCTCGGCGGAGGAGTCGCCGGAATCGGCTACTTCGGCTACGAGTTCTACCAGGACCGTTTCGGGGACGCGCCGGACTACGCCGGTGACGGCACCGGCCAGAGCGTGACCGTGCAGATCCCCAAGGGCGCCAGCGGCGCCGACATCGGGCGGCGGCTGAAGGAGGCCGGCGTCGTCAAGAGCGTCGACGCCTTCGTGGCCGCCCAGGCCGGCAACCCCGACGGCGAGAGCATCCAGGCCGGCGCCTACCTGCTGAAGAAGCAGATGTCCGCCGAGAGCGCCGTCGCGCTGATGCTCGATCCCAAGAGCCAGAACAACGTCATGGTCACGCCGGGCCAGCGCACCACGCAGGTCTACCGCGCCATCGACGAACAGCTCGGCCTCAAGGACGGCAGCACCGAGAAGGTGGCCGACACCCGGTACAAGAGCCTCGGCCTGCCCCGCTGGGCGAACAACGACGGCGACATAAAGGACCCGCTGGAGGGCTTCCTCTGGCCGGGCACCTATCCCGCGGCCGACGGCATGAAGCCCGAGACCGTCCTCAAGGACATGGTCGCCCGGGCGACCGAGAAGTACGACGCCTACGAGCTGTCCGACCGGGCGCAGGAATTCAGTCTGGACAACCCGCTGGAACTCGTCACCGTCGCCAGCCTCGTGCAGGCCGAGGGCAAGACGCACGACGACTTCCGCAAGATGGCCGAGGTGGTCTACAACCGCCTCAAGCCCACCAACACCGAGACCTACCAGCTCCTGCAGTTCGACTCGACCTTCAACTACCTGAAGGGCGAGAGCAACATCGACATCAGCGAGTCCGAGATCAACAGCAACCGGGACCCGTACAACACGTACACCAGCAAGGGCCTGCCGCCCGGCCCCATCGGCAACCCGGGCGAGGACGCGCTGAAGGCGGCCCTGAACCCGACCAGCGACGGCTGGATCTACTTCGTGGCGACGGACGGGGCGAACAAGACCGAGTTCGCCCGGACGCACAACGAATTCCTGCGGCTCAAGGAAAAATTCAATGAGAACTCGGGCAACTGACGCCCGCCGGGCCGCCGTACTCGGTACGCCCATCGCCCACTCCCTCTCGCCCGTGCTGCACCGGGCCGCGTACGAGGAGATGGGACTGGCCGGCTGGTCGTACGACCGCTTCGAGGTGGACGAGGACGCGCTGCCCGGCTTCGTGGCCGCGCTCGGGCCCGAGTGGGCCGGGCTGTCACTGACGATGCCCCTCAAGCGGGCCGTCATCCCGCTCCTCGACCAGGTCAGCGACACGGCGGCCTCCGTCGAGGCGGTCAACACCGTGGTCCTCACCGAGGACGGCCGGCGCCTCGGCGACAACACCGACATCCCCGGCATGGTCGCGGCGCTGCGCGAGCGCGGCATCGAACAGGTCGAGTCGGCCGCGATCCTCGGCGCCGGCGCCACCGCGTCCTCGGCGCTGGCCGCCCTCGCCCGGATCTGCACCGGTGAGGTCGTCGCCTACGTGCGCAGCGCGGCGCGCGCCGCCGAGATGCGGCAGTGGGGCGAACGCCTCGGCATCGACGTCCGTACCGCCGACTGGGCCGACGCCGACCGTGCGCTGCACGCCCCGCTGGTGATCGCCACGACCCCGGCCGGTACGACCGACGCGCTCTCCCACACTGTGCCGGAGCGCCCCGCGACCCTCTTCGACGTGCTGTACGACCCGTGGCCCACCGCGCTGGCGGCCCGCTGGTCGGCGTACGGCGGTGCCGTGGTCGGCGGACTCGACCTGCTGGTGCACCAGGCCGTGCTCCAGGTCGAGCAGATGACGGGCCGGTCCCCGGCGCCCGTGGAGGCCATGCGAAAGGCAGGCGAACACGCGCTCGCAGGCCGCTAAGATCCTCTCCGTTCCGCAGGGGGCGGAACGGGAGGGGAAGAGTCACCCATGTCCGAAACCGTGACCCTGGCGGGCTGGAAGACCCAGCTCTTCGAGACCGTGCTCGGCTTCCTGCCGTTCTGGCTGCAGTGCACGATCCTCGGCGCGATCGCGGCCCTGCTCCTGGCCTACTGGGGCATCACGATCCAGGAGAAGAGGGCCGCCCGCCGCGCCGCACGCACCGGTCAGCCGGTCCCGGCCCAGCAGGGCAGCGGCGCCGACCACCTGGGGCCCTACGCCCCGCAGCCCCAGCAGGGCAGCGGCGCGGACCACCTGGGCGTGTACGCCCCGCAGCGCCAGCAAGGCAGCGGCGCGGACCATCTGGGCGCGTACGCGCGTCCGCAGCGGAGCGGCAGTGGTGAGGCCGGGCGGGCCTGAGGCCGGGCGTCCGGCGTGACCGGTGCGCACGAGGCCCGTGCGCACCGGCGGATTCCTCCGGGGCCGCGGCCGTCGCCGGGGCGTCCGGCACAGGGCGGCCGCTGCCGGCCCGGCAGGGCCAGGCCCGCCGCCGCTCCGCTCCGGCGGATCCGCGGCCCCGCCGACGCCGGGGACGACGCGATCGCGAACGCGTCCCGCCGCGGCACGTACCGCCGCGTCCGCGCGGCGGTCGAGGCCGCGACGGGCCCGCGCGGACCGACCCGCGAAGGGGCCCCGCACACGTCCTGGCCAGCCCTTTGACTCCACCGGTCCTCGAGCTGTTCGCCGTCCGTCAGATGGACCGGAGGCCGTTTCGCGGGGCCGTTCGTGGGAGGATCGGAGGTGGCGGGCCGGGACCGCGCACCCGGCCGAGCCGTCGCCGTGCGCCGGACCCGCGCACGGACGGGCAGGATTTACCGGGGCGCGAGGACTGAGGAGCACCGTTGAGCAGGTTGCGCTGGCTGACCGCGGGGGAGTCCCACGGTCCCGCACTCGTCGCGACGCTGGAGGGCCTTCCCGCCGGCGTGCCGATCACCACGGACATGGTGGCGGACCACTTGGCGAGGCGGCGGCTGGGCTACGGGCGCGGTGCCCGGATGAAGTTCGAGCGCGACGAGGTCACCTTCCTCGGCGGCGTCCGGCACGGCCGCACGCTCGGCTCCCCGGTCGCGGTCATGGTCGGCAACACCGAGTGGCCCAAGTGGGAACAGGTCATGGCGGCCGACCCGGTCGACCCGGAGATCCTCGCCGACCTGGCGCGCAACGCCCCCCTGACCCGCCCCCGGCCGGGCCACGCCGACCTCGCGGGCATGCAGAAGTACGGCTTCGACGAGGCCCGTCCGGTGCTGGAGCGCGCCTCCGCGCGGGAGACCGCGGCCCGGGTGGCGCTGGGCGCGGTGGCCCGCTCGTACCTGAAGGAGACGGCCGGCATCGAGATCGTCTCCCACGTCGTGGAGCTGGCCGCGGCCAAGGCGCCGTACGGCGTGTACCCGACGCCCGCCGACGTGGAGCGGCTGGACGCCGACCCGGTCCGCTGCCTGGACGCGGACGCGGCGAAGGCGATGGTCGCGGAGATCGACCAGGCCCACAAGGACGGCGACACCCTCGGCGGCGTCGTCGAGGTGCTGGTCTACGGC
>DASTDN010000404.1:0-6541 GCA_035710365.1 Streptomyces sp.
GTCTACGAGGACGGCGGCCGCTTCGACGGCTGGCGCGAGCACTTCTCCTACGACCGCTGGATGCAGTGCGCCGAGAAGGCCCTCGCCCCCTACGGCGTGGACGTCGACTGGTACACCACCCGCGAGCGCGGCTACGAGGAGGTCCTCCCCTGGGACCACCTCGACTCCGGCCTGGACAAGGACTGGCTCTGGGAGGACTGGCAGGACGCCCTGGACGAAACCGAGGTCGAGGACTGCCGCTGGACCCCCTGCTTCGATTGCGGGGTGTGTCCTCAGATGGACACGTCCATCCAGATCGGTCCCACCGGCAGGAAGCTGCTGCCGCTGACGGTGAAGTAGGCCGCGGGCCGCGTCCGCCGGGACAGCGCGGGCGGCGGGACATGACGAGGCCCCTCCTTCGGGAGGGGCCTTCGTCGTGGTGGTGGGGCGTGCCGCGGGGAGGCGGGTTCAGCCCGGGTGGTGGCCGGGGCGGTGCGCGTGGGGGTGCGGGGCGGGGTGCTCCGGGCAGCGGTGCCGGTGGCGCGGCAGGGGGCGCAGGGGCGGGCGGGTGAGCGTGATCTGGCGGACGAGCTGCTGGAAGCAGGCCAGTGCGGCGATCCCCGGCAGCGCGGCGACGGCCGTGTCGGGGACCGTCCTGGGGGCCTGGGCGACGCACAGCAGCACCGCCACGGTGGAGAACAGCAGGACGACGAACCACGAGTGCGGGGCGCGGCGCTGGTGCAGCGCGGCGCGCAGGACGGACAGCGAACCCGCCGTCCAGGGCCCGTACACCAGCAGCGGCCACCAGGGGGCCGGGCCGCCGGGGCCGTGGGCCGCGGTGACGAGGAGCAGCGGCTCGTAGGTGGCGACACCGCTGAAGAGGCTGACCATGGACACGGTGAGGGCGGCCAGGGCGGCGATGACGCAACTGGCGACCCGCGTGGCGTCCGGGCGTCTGCGCACGGTGTGCTTCCGGTGGCCGCGCGGGGCCGGGGCGGCCGCCGTGCGCACGGGTGGCAGCTCCTCCGTGATGTCCTTCAGGCCGTGCAGCGGTCCGACCGGCGGGGGAGTGGCGACCGGCACCTCCAGGCGGGGGTGCGGCAGGGTCACGCCGTACTGCTCGTTGTGGGCCTCCTGGAGCAGGTAGGCGAGTTCCTCGGCGGGGTCCCAGGGCGGGAACGGCGGGTCGGCGGGGTCCGTCGCCGGTTCGGTGTAAAGGCCTGTGGCGCGGTGCCGGGCGGCTTCCGGGCCGGTATGGGAATTCGTCAGATCAGTGCTGTACCAGAGAGGGCCGAAGCGTTCGTCGTTCATGCCCGCGCCGACTTCCGCCGCGGAACTGTGGGAAAAGGATCCGGGCGGTGCGGTGCGGCGGCCTGCCATGCGGGAGGAGGGCTGCTTTTGCGGGGAGCGGCATCGGTCGGCGCAGGTTGCCTTGCCTTCTTCATGCCTGAAGTAACGCCGCCTCTTTCACTTGGATGCGCGGCGATCGAGTGAACAGTCGCACGGAGAATTTCGTGGGAAAAGCTCTTCGTGATTTTGTCACTCACTCGGGAATTCATTTTTTCGGCCGGTGTCCGGCGTATCAGGTGGGCGGCAGTGAGGCGGGCCCGGACGGATTTCGCGGACCCGGGAGCCGGAGGGGCCCCGAACGCGTCTTCAGCGGTATGGATGGGGAGAAGCCGGCGGCGCCGGCGGGCGAGGGCTGTCTTGTCGTGGCGGTCCGCGTCCCGGTGCGCGTCGTGGTGCTCGTCCTGGTCGTGCCGGTGCGGATGGCGTGGGACGCGCTGGTCGTCTGCGGGCGGTTCCTGCACCGCGTGCTGTTCCGGCCCGTCGGGCGGGCGCTGCTGTGGCTGGGGCGCGCGGTGTTCGTCTGGCCCTTCGTGGCGCTGTGGCGGTACGGCGTCGTGCCGCTCGGGCACGCGCTCGCCCTGCTCGGGAGGGTGCTCCTGGTCGTCCCCGCGACGTGGGTCCACCGGCACGTGCTGCGCCCTCTCGGGCGCGGGCTGCTGTGGTTGCTCGCGGGCGTGGGGACCGGGCTGGCGTGGGTGTACGCGCGCGTGCTGACCCCGCTCGGGTACACCGCGGTGTGGCTGCTGAAGGGCCTCGGTGCCGTGCTCGCCGCGGCCGGGCTCGTGGTGTACGGCGTCCTGGCCCGGCTCGTACGCCTTCTCGTCGTCCTGCCCGCGCGGTGGCTGTACCGGTGGGTGCTCGCACCCGCGGGCCGCGCGGCCGCGTGGTGCGCGGGGGCGCTGGCGTGGCTGCTGGGACGCGTCGTCGGGGGTGTGGGCCTCTGTCTGTACCGGCTCACCCGGGTGCTGGTCGTGCTGCCCCTGCGGGCCCTGTGGCGCCACCTCCTGGTGCCCGCCGGACGTCTCCTCGCGCTGATCGGCACAGAGGTCCGGGACGCGCTCGGTCACGCCTGGCGGATCGCCGGACGGATCTCGCTCGCCGTCGGACGGCTTCTCGCCGCCCTCTTCCGGTGGATCCTCGTCGAGCCGGTGCGCCGGGTGTACCGCACCGTCCTCACCCCGCTCGGGCACGTCGTGCGGGACGCGGTGCTGCGGCCCGCGGCAGCGGCGGCGCGGCACGTGGGCCGGACCGTCCGGCAGGTGCTCGCCGTGGCCCGTGACTCCGCCCGGCAGGCCCGCGCGGACCTGCGCCGCGCGCTGTTCGGCACGCCCCGGCAGAAGACCGTGGCGGACCGGCGGGAACTCGCGGGGCACGACACACGTACTCTTGGTGGCAGTACGACCGCTCTCACGAAGGACTGAACGACACTGGGCAAGCGACAGCCCGAAGGCCCCCCGCCCGCACCCGCGGTGCAGCGCATCCGACTGCGTTACACCAAGCGTGGCCGCCTCCGGTTCACCAGCCACCGTGACTTCCAGCGCGCCTTCGAGCGTGCGCTGCGCCGTGCCGAGGTGCCGATGGCGTACTCGGCGGGGTTCACGCCGCACCCGAAGGTGTCGTACGCCAATGCCGCACCCACCGGCACGGGCAGTGAGGCGGAGTACCTGGAGATCGCGCTCACCGGGCCGCGTGACCCGGAGAAGCTGCGCGTCCTCCTCGACGAGTCGCTGCCCGCCGGGCTCGACGTGACCGAGGCGGTCGAGGCCCGGACCCCGGGGCTGGCCGACCGGCTGACGGCCTCCGTGTGGGAGCTGCGGCTGGACGGGGTGGCCCCGGCGGACGCCGCCCGCGCGGTCGAGGCGTTCAACGGCGCCGCGACCGTCGAGGTGCAGCGCCTGACGAAGAACGGCGTCCGGACCTTCGACGCCAGGGCCGCGGTCGTGAGCCTGGAGTGCGGGGAAACGCACAGTTCACCGGCTGATGGGCCGACCGACCGGCCCTGTGCGATACTGCGGCTGGTTGTTCGGCACGTGACGCCTGCCGTTCGACCCGACGACGTCCTGTCCGGTCTCCGCGCCGTGGCCGACCTGGCGCCGCCGGTCCCCGCAGCGGTGACCAGGCTGGCGCAGGGGCTGTTCGATGAAGAGACCGGCGCGGTGACCGACCCGCTCGCGCCCGACCGCGAGGCAGCGGAGACCGAGCCCCACGAGGCCGCCGCCACTGCCACCGCGACGGCGCCGGAAGGTTCCGCGTAGGACGGACGTCACAAGCGCCGCCCTTCGACTCGGGAGCCACCTGGGTCGGGCAGCGCACCGACACAGAAGACTTTCGCCAGGCCGTAAGCATTCGGCGTACGGAACCGGCGAGACAGGACACAGAGAGCTCCCGTGCGGCGCCCGCGCCCCGGACGGCGGCACACGCGCATCGCGCGAGCCGCGGACGTCACCGGCACCGCCGGACCAGGCGCGGCGCCCGGGAGCCTGACGGGAGAAACGCCCGCATGCTCGAGCCGACCGAACCCACAGAGGGTTCCGCATCCGACAACACCCCCAGCGACACCCTGCCGCCGCGCCGTCGCCGGCGTGCCGCGTCCCGACCGGCGGGCCCGCCCGCCGGCGTCGCCGGCACCCCGGTGGAGACGGTGACAGCGCCGGTCGTACCGGCCGTCGACGAGGAGGAAACGGCGGAAACCGCCGAGGTCTCCGCGGAGTCGTCCGAGGCCGCCCCGGCCGCCGAGGCGGCCGGAACTCCGGTGGCCGTCGTGTCCGCAGACGCCGCGCCCGGTGGGCGTCCGCGTCGCCGTGCCGTGCGCCGTGCCTCCGCGCCCGCCGGTTCCCCGGCCGCCGCCGAGGCGGCCGAGACCGTCGTACCGGCCGCGTCCGCCGAAAGCGCGCCCGCGGAGCCGGTCGCGGCCCCGGCGGAGCAGGCAAGTGCCGAGGAGGCCGCCCCGCCGCGTACCCGGCGTCGTGCCACGCGCCGGGTGTCCGCACCCGCCGGAGCGCCCGAGAGCACCCAGGCGCCGGTGACCCCGGCTGACGGGAACACACCGCAGACGCCCGAGAGCGTCGCGGAGGCGACCGGAGCCGACGAGGACACCGCCGCCACGACCGAGAAGGCCACCACGGCCGAGAAGGCCGCCAAGGGCGAGAAGGCAGCCAAGACCGAGAAGGCCGCTCGCAGGTCCCGTCGTGGCGCGAAGGCCGCGAAGGCCGACGCCGACGCCGTGGAGGCGGCCGACGAGCCGGCCACTCCCGCCGAGGAGCAGCAGGCCCCCGCCGCCGGGCAGCAGCAGGCGCCGGTCACCGAGGAGCAGCAGGCGCCCGCAGCCGGGGCGGCCCCTGCCACGGCCGACGAGGAGTCCGCCGCCCCGCGCCGCAGGCGCCGCGTCGTCCGCAAGGCCGCCGCCGGTTTCGCCGCGCCGCAGGCCGAGCCCACCGCGTCGTCGCCAGAGTCCGGGCAGGCGTCCGAGGAGACCGAGCCGCGGCGTCGCCGTCCGGCCCGCCCCGCCGTCGCCGTGTTCCAGCCGCCGGTGTTCACCGAGCCGCAGTTCCAGACGCCCGAGCGGGCCGCCGCCGAAGCCGCGGCCGAGGCGGCCGGGGCAGCGGCGGAGCCCGCCGGGGCCGATGGGACGGACGGCGCCGACGGGCCGGAGGCGTTCCAGGAGGAGCAGCCCGCCGCGTCGCGTCGCCGTCGCCGCCGTCGCGCAGCGACCGCCGAAGAGACCGGGGACCGGGCCACCGACAGCCGCGCGGCCGAGAACCCCGCCGCCGAGGACGAGTCCGAGGAGGCCGAGGAGCCGGCCGAGGACCACGCCGAGGACGAGGACTCCGAGGAGACCGGTTCCCGCCGTCGCCGTCGCAGGGGCGGCCGTCGCCGCCGCCGCGGTGAGGCCGCCGACAGCGATGCGGCGGAGTCGGCCGATTCCGGCGACGGCCTCGACGAGGCCGGGCAGAACGCCGAGGACTCGGCGGAGCAGGACGAGGACGACGCGGAGGAGTCCGACACGGAGTCCTCCGGCGGCCGTGACGCCGACCGCGACGACCAGGGCGGCTCCAGCAACAGCCGTCGCCGGCGCCGCAGGCGCCGTCGCGCGGGTGACGGCGGCGGAGAAGCGGAGCCCACCGCGGACGACCCCGAGCGCACCGTCGTCAAGGTCCGTGAGCCCCGCAAGGCCGCCGAGCCGTCCGACGAGGTGCAGTCCATCAAGGGCTCCACGCGCCTGGAGGCCAAGAAGCAGCGCCGCCGCGAGGGCCGCGAGCAGGGCCGCCGCCGCGTGCCGATCATCACCGAGGCCGAGTTCCTGGCCCGGCGCGAGGCCGTCGAGCGCGTCATGGTCGTACGCCAGCACGGCGACCGCACCCAGATCGGCGTCCTTGAGGACAACGTCCTCGTCGAGCACTACGTCAACAAGGAGCAGTCGACCTCGTACGTCGGCAACGTCTACCTCGGCAAGGTGCAGAACGTCCTGCCGTCGATGGAGGCCGCCTTCATCGACATCGGCAAGGGCCGCAACGCCGTGCTGTACGCGGGCGAGGTCAACTTCGAGGCGCTCGGCATGTCGGGCGGCCCGCGCCGCATCGAGTCCGCGCTGAAGTCCGGCCAGTCCGTCCTCGTGCAGGTCACCAAGGACCCGATCGGCCACAAGGGCGCCCGACTGACCAGCCAGGTCTCCCTCCCGGGCCGCTACCTCGTGTACGTGCCCGAGGGTTCGATGACCGGCATCAGCCGCAAGCTGCCCGACACCGAGCGGGCCCGGCTGAAGACCATCCTCAAGAAGATCGTCCCCGAGGACGCGGGCGTCATCGTGCGCACCGCCGCCGAGGGCGCCAGCGAGGACGAGCTGCGCCGCGACGTCGAGCGGCTCCAGGCGCAGTGGGAGGACATCAAGAAGAAGGCCAAGAGCGGCACCGCGCCGACGCTGCTCTACGGCGAGCCGGACATGACCGTCCGCGTCGTCCGCGACATCTTCAACGAGGACTTCTCCAAGGTCGTCGTCAGCGGCGACGAGGCCTGGTCGACGGTCCACGGGTACGTCTCGCACGTCGCGCCCGACCTGGCCGACCGGCTGTCGAAGTGGACCTCCGAGGTCGACGTCTTCGCCACGTACCGGATCGACGAGCAGCTCGCCAAGGCGCTGGACCGCAAGGTCTGGCTGCCCAGCGGCGGCTCGCTGGTGATCGACCGGACCGAGGCGATGGTCGTCATCGACGTC
>DASTDN010000405.1:0-2850 GCA_035710365.1 Streptomyces sp.
GGGCCCCGACGATCTCGGGGCCGCCCTGGCGGTCCTGGAGAGCGATCCCGTCACCAACGCCTTCGTCACCGCGCGCGTCCACGTCGCCGGACTCGACCCGTGGCGCCTCGGCGGCGAGATGTGGGGCTGGTACGAGCACGGCATGCTCACCTCCCTGTGCTACGCGGGCGCCAACCTCGTCCCCATCTGCGCCACCCCCCGCGCCGTCCGCGCCTTCGCCGACCGCGCCCGCCGGGCCGGCCGCCGCTGCTCCTCCGGCGTCGGACCCGCCGGACCCACCGGCCAGCTCTGGCGCCTCCTCGAACCGTCCTGGGGCCCCGCCCGCGAGGTCCGCGCCCACCAGCCCCTCATGGTCACCGGCCGGATGCCCGCCGGCGTCGCACCCGACCCGCACGTCCGGCGCGTCCGCAAGGACGAGATGGAAACGATCATGCCGGCCTGCGTCGCCATGTTCACCGAGGAGGTCGGCGTCTCCCCGCTGGCCGGCGACGGCGGCCTCCTCTACCAGGCCCGCGTCGCCGAACTCGTCGGCTCCGGCCGCGCCTTCGCCCGCTTCGACACCGCCGGCAGGGTCGTCTTCAAGGCCGAGATCGGCGCCGCCACCGACCGCGCCTGCCAGATCCAGGGTGTCTGGGTCGCCCCCGAGTACCGCGGCCGGGGCCTCGCCGCCCCCGGCATGGCCGCCGTCCTGCGCTACGCCCTCGCCGACTTCGCCCCCGTGGTCAGCCTGTACGTCAACGACTTCAACACCCCCGCCCGCCGCGCCTACGAACGGGTCGGCTTCCGGGAGGTCGGGGCCTTCATGAGCGTCCTCTTCTGACGCCGTGTCCACCCCGGCCCCCCTGTAGGCTCCCCGCATGGACCTCGTCATCGGCCCCTTGGACCTCTCGTCCCACGTGGACGAAGCCCTCGCCGTCCAGGCCGTGGCCTTCGGACTCGACGCCGACGAGGTCGCCGTGCGCCGCCAGATCGTCCTGCGCCACATGACCTACCCCGGCGCCCGCGCCTACGGCGCCACCGCCGCGGGCATCCTCGTCGGCTTCGTCTACGGCATGCCCAACGACCGGGCCCACTGGTGGTCCACCGTCGTCGAGCCCCACCTGCGCGCCCGCGGCCACGACGCCTGGCTCGACGACTCCTTCGTCATCACCGAACTGCACGTCCACCCCCACCACCAGAACCGCGGCATCGGCCGCACCCTCATCACCCGCGTCACCGACACGGCCACGCAGCCCCGCTCGATCCTCTCCGCCATCGACATCGACAGCCCGGCCCGCGGCCTGTACCGCTCCCTCGGCTACGAGGACCTCGCCCGGCAGGTCCATTTCCCGAGCGCCCCCAGACCGTACGCCGTCATGGGCGCCCCCCTGCCGCTGCGCCGCCGTTAACGGATTTCCGCGGGCCCGCACCCCCCGGTTAACCTCACTGCCAACAACCTCCCCCGGCTCGGCCCGGCCAGAGCCGGGGGACCCGCATCCGGCAGGAGTACGAGAACGATGGCGAACGCACCGGTCCAGCGCATGTCCCAGTTGTTGGCGAAGACGCTGCGCGACGACCCGGCCGACGCCGAGGTCCTCAGCCACAAGCTGCTGGTCCGCGCAGGCTACGTCCGCCGCACCGCGGCAGGCATCTGGACCTGGCTGCCGCTCGGCCGGAAGGTCCTGGCCAACGTCGAACGGATCGTCCGCGAGGAGATGGACGCGATCGGCGCCCAGGAGGTGCTGCTCCCCGCCGTCCTGCCGAAGGAGCCCTACGAGGCCACCGGCCGCTGGGACGAGTACGGACCCGAACTGTTCCGCCTCAAGGACCGCAGGGGCGGCGACTACCTGCTCGGCCCCACCCACGAGGAGATCTTCACCCTCCTGGTGAAGGACCAGGCGTCCTCCTACAAGGACCTGCCGGTCATCCTCTACCAGATCCAGAACAAGTACCGCGACGAGGCCCGCCCCCGGGCCGGCATCCTGCGGGGCCGCGAGTTCCTCATGAAGGACTCGTACTCCTTCGACACCGAGGACGAGGGCCTCGCCCACTCCTACGCCCTGCACCGCCAGGCCTACCGGCGCATCTTCGAGCGCCTCGGCCTCGACTACCGCATCTGCGCCGCGACCGCGGGCGCGATGGGCGGCTCGAAGTCGGAGGAGTTCCTCGCCCCGGCCGAGGCCGGCGAGGACACCTTCGCGGACTGCCCCCACTGCGACTTCGCCGCCAACACCGAGGCGGTCGCCTACGAACTGAAGCCCGTGGACGCGGCCGGTGTGCCCGCCGCGGAGGACATCCCCACCCCCGGCACGCCCACCATCGAGACCCTGGCGGCCTCCCTCGGTGTCCCGGCCTCCGCCACGCTGAAGAACCTCCTCGTGAAGGTCGACGGCGAGATCGTGGCCGTCGGCGTGCCCGGTGACCGCGAGGTCGACATGGGCAAGGTCGAGGCGCACTTCGCCCCCGCGGCCGTCGAACTGGTCACCGAGACCGACTTCGCCGCCCGCCCCGACCTGGTCCGCGGCTACGTCGGCCCGCAGGGCCTCGGCAAGGTCACCTACCTGGCCGACCCGCGCGTGGCCCCCGGCACCGCCTGGATCACCGGCGCCAACAAGCCCGACACCCACGCGAAGAACGTCGTCGCCGGCCGCGACTTCGAGGTCGACGCGTACGTCGACGTCGTCGTGGTGCAGGAGGGCGACCCCTGCCCCACCTGCGGCACCGGCCTCCAGCTGGACCGCGCCATCGAGATCGGCCACATCTTCCAGCTCGGCCGCAAGTACGCCGACGCCCTCAAGCTCGACGTCCTCGGCCAGAACGGCAAGCCCGTCCGCGTCACCATGGGCTCCTACGGCATCGGCGTCTCCCGCG
>DASTDN010000406.1:0-3423 GCA_035710365.1 Streptomyces sp.
GGACTCCAGGTAGTCGTCCTCGTGGCGCGGCGAGGTGAAGTACGTACGGACGGCGACGCCCATCGGGCGGTCCTCGCGGCGGTGCAGGCCCATGGCCAGGGACAGCCGGGTGGAGTTGCCGTCGGCGGCGACGACGAGCGGTGCGCGGAAGGTGACGTCGCGCTTCTCCACGCCGAGCCTGGCGGCGACGCCGGTGATGCGGCCGGTGCGGTCGTCGACGACCGGGCCGGTGACGTTGCACCGCTCGTGGAGCCGGGCGCCCGCCTTCTGCGCCTGGCGGGCGAGCTGCTCGTCGAAGTCGTCACGCTTGCGGACGAGGCCGTAGTCCGGGAAGGACGCGAGATCCGGCCAGTCCAGCTGGAGCCGCACGCCGCCGCCGATGATCCTCAGGCCCTTGTTGCGCAGCCAGCCGGCCTCCTCGGAGATGTCGATGCCCATCGACACCAGTTGCTTGACGGCGCGCGGGGTCAGTCCGTCGCCGCACACCTTCTCCCGCGGGAACTCGGTCTTCTCCAGCAGGAGGACGTCGAGCCCTGCCCTGGCCAGGTGGTACGCGGTGGTGGAGCCGGCTGGCCCCGCGCCCACGACGATCACGTCGGCGGAGTTGTCGGAGAGGGGCTCGGTCACGGCGGGATCTCCCCAGAGTGAGAAATCTGTGTGCCGACTGGCACGGGACACAGGCAGTCTATTCAGCGGAATCGATCACCCCACTGAAGGGCTGCCCAGGAACCGGGCACTCCCCGCCGTACGGCTGCGCGTCCCCGCCGACGAGGACGCGGTGGCCCGGCACCGGGTCTTCGACGACCCGGACGTGAGGGAGTCCCAGGGCGGCGGGCCCGCCGGGCTGGCGGTGCGCGAGGAGCTCACGGGACCCGTACGCGCGGCCCACGGGGCGCCGTACGCCCTCCCGGGCCGGCTCCCCCCTGGCACTGCGGCCCCGGGGGCCTCAGGCCGCCTTGTAGCCCCGGTGGAGGGCGACGATGCCGCCGGAGAGGTTGCGCCAGGCGACGTTCGACCAGCCGGCGTCGCCCAGCTGCGCGGCGAGGGCGGCCTGGCCCGGCCAGGCACGGATGGACTCGGCGAGGTAGACGTACGCGTCGGGGCTGGAGGAGACCGCGCGGGCGACCGGCGGCAGGGCGCGCATCAGGTACTCGGTGTAGACGGTCCGGAACGGCGCCCACGTCGGCTGGGAGAACTCGCAGATCACGATGCGTCCGCCGGGCCGGGTCACGCGGTGCATCTCGCGCAGGGCGGCGCCGTGGTCGTGGACGTTGCGCAGTCCGAAGGAGATGGTGACGGCGTCGAACACGCCGTCGCGGAACGGCAGCCGGGTGGCGTCGCCGGCCGTGAACGGCAGCCGGGCGTGGCGCCGCTTGCCCACCTGGAGCATCCCGAGGGAGAAGTCGCAGGGCACGACGTGGGCGCCGGTGCGGGCGAACGGCAGCGAGGAGGTGGCCGTACCGGCGGCGAGGTCGAGCACCTTCTGCGCGGGCCGGGCGTCCACCGCCCGGGCGACCTCCTTGCGCCACAGCCGCGCCTGCCCGAGGGACAGCACGTCGTTGGTCAGGTCGTACCGGTCCGCCACGTCGTCGAACATCGAGGCGACTTCGTGCGGCTGCTTGTCCAGGGATGCGCGGGTCACCCGCTCATTGTGGCAGCAGGGGTGCGGCGCGTACGGGTGAGGGCCGCCGGGGCGGCGCGTCAGCGGCGCCGGTGCACGAGGCGTCCCGCGAGGACCGTCGCCACGCAGGTCCCGGCACCGCGGGCGAGGAGCGCGGCCTCGTCGGGGACGTCGAAGACGGCGAACGCGGCGTCCCGGCCGGTGCCCCCGTGCTCGGGCAGCGGCAGCAGGACCGCCTCGCTCAGGCTCCGCACGCCGGACAGCGGGTCCAGGGCGGGCGGCCCGGCGGGCGGCCGGAGGCGCGGTGCGACGGTGAGGCCCGCGCGGTGCACGGCGTCGCGCACGGCGGGCCGACGCGGCTCTCCCCCGACGGCGACGGTCCCGTGGGCGAGCATCCGCTGCACGCCGCGCCGCGCGCTCGCGCCCCGGCGGGCGTCGGTCAGGGGCAGTGCGGCGAGGGCCTGTCCGGTGAGCGGCCGGGTGCCCAGCTCGTCGGCCTCGCGCGGGTCGGGGTGGTAGGCGTGCTCCAGCAGTTCGGGCCCGTACGGGTTCAGCAGACCGGGCGCGAGGACCCCCGGCCAGCGGCGCACCCGGGCGGCCGGATGGCCCGCAGCCAGCTCCTCGTACGGGCCGACGGCGGCGATCGCGCGTCCGTCCACGAGGATCGCGCCGCCGGGCAGGGCGGGCCGCCGGTCCCCGAAGAGCAGCAGGCCGGCGGTGTGCAGGGTGGGCACGGGCGGGGTCAGCCGGACGCGAGGAGCTTCAGCCCGGGGTGGGCCGTGCCGCCCTCGATCGCCACGGACGAGATGTGGGAGGCGACGCGGTCGTCGACGGGGTCGTTCGCCGGGTCGTCGTGGACGACGAGGTGCTCGTACGTCGTCGCGCGCTGCGCGGGCACGCGGCTGGCCCGGCGGATCAGGTCGATGATCTCCAGCCGGTTGGAGCGGTGCCTGGCGCCGGCCGAGGACACCACGTTCTCCTCCAGCATGATCGAGCCGAGGTCGTCGGCGCCGTAGTGCAGGGAGAGCTGGCCGGCCTCCTTGCCGGTGGTGAGCCAGGAGCCCTGGATGTGCGCGACGTTGTCGAGGAACAGCCGGGCGACGGCGATCATCCGCAGGTACTCCAGGACCGTGGCCTGCGTGCGGCCCTTCAGGTGGTTGTTCTCGGGCTGGTAGGTGTACGGGATGAAGGCGCGGAAGCCGCCCGTGCGGTCCTGGACGTCGCGGATCATCCGCAGGTGCTCGATGCGCTCGGCGTTGGTCTCGCCGGTGCCCATGAGCATGGTGGAGGTGGACTCGACACCGAGGTTGTGCGCGATCTCCATGATCTCCAGCCAGCGCTCCCCGGACTCCTTCAGCGGCGCGATGGCCTTGCGCGGGCGCGCGGGCAGCAGCTCGGCACCGGCCCCGGCGAAGGAGTCGAGCCCGGCGGCGTGGATGCGCCGGACGGCCTCGTCGACGGACACCCCGGAGATCCGGGCCATGTGCTCGACCTCGGAGGCGCCCAGCGAGTGGATCACCAGCTCCGGGAACGCCTTCTTGATGGCGGAGAAGTGCTTCTCGTAGTACTCGACGCCGTAGTCGGGGTGGTGGCCGCCCTGGAACATGATCTGCGTGCCGCCCAGTTCGACGGTCTCGGCGCAGCGCCGCAGGATGTCGTCGAGGTCGCGGGTCCAGCCCTTGGCGGTGTCCTTGGGGGCGGCGTAGAAGGCGCAGAACTTGCACGCCGTGACGCACACGTTCGTGTAGTTGATGTTCCGCTCGATGATGTACGTCGCGATGTGCTCGATGCCGGCGTACTGA
>DASTDN010000407.1:0-3096 GCA_035710365.1 Streptomyces sp.
GCCCGGCCGGTTCGCCGACTCGGTCCTGGACCGGCTGCCCGCCGCGGCCTCCCTCGACAAGTTCGCCTACCGCGTCAACGCCGCCGTCTTCCCGCTGTGGACGTTCACGATCATCGCGGGCGCCATCTGGGCGGGCGACGCCTGGGGCCGTTACTGGGGCTGGGACCCCAAGGAGACCTGGTCCTTCATCACCTGGATCGCGTACGCCTGCTACCTGCACGCCCGCGCCACCGCCGGCTGGAAGGGCCGCAAGGCCGCCTACCTGGCGCTGCTCGCGTTCGGCTGCTGGCTGTTCAACTACTACGGCGTGAACATCTTCGTCACCGGCAAGCACTCGTACGCCGACGTCGGCCTCGGCGTCCTCGGGTCCGCCGGCTTCTGAGGGCCGCCGGGTACGGAGACCCACCCGGATCCGGGCCCGGATTTCCGGGCCCGGAGGTGAGGAACCCCGTGTGCGGGGTCACTCGTCACCCATGACCGGAGCCATCGAACAGGGCGCGAGCGAGAGCCGCGGGAGCACCCACCTCCTGCACTTCCTGGTGCGGCTCCCCCGGCCGGTGGAGCAGGTCTGGCCCGCGCTCGCCACAGGGGCCGGGCTCGCCGCCTGGTTCACCCCGGCCGACGTCCTCGAACCCCGCCTCGGCGGCGAGGTCGCCCTGCGCGACGTCGGACCGGGCAGCGTGACCGCCTGGGACGTGGAGCGGGTCGCCGAGTACACGGTCGAGGGCGGCGGGCGCGTCCGCTTCCACCTGGAACGCGACGGCGACACCGGCACCACCCTGCGCTTCACCCACGAGTTCCGGGGCCCCGTGACCACCGAGCGGCGCTGGCGGGCCCGCTTCGAGCGGCTGGCCGCGCTGCTGGAGGACCGCCCGTCCTGATCACGCCGACGGCAGGCGCTCTTGCCCGGGGGCCGGGGGCCGCGTCGGCTGTACCGCCCGGCTAGAGCCCCGGCCGCAGGGCCAGCCAGATGCGTTCCGGCAGCTCGCGCGCCGCCTCGTCCAGGTCGACGTCGCCGTACCCGGCGAGCCAGCGGCGGGCGACCGCGACGACCGGGCCGAGGATCATGGCCTCTATGAGCGGCTGGGGCAGCGGGGCGATCTCCCCGGCCGCCACCAGCGGGTCGAGCCAGGCCGCGAGCGGCGACAGACGCGCCTCCTGCGCGTCCCGGATCGCCCGGCCCTGCGCCCAGCCGACGCGGTCGGCGTACGACGAGTGCAGGAACAGGGCGGCGTCCCGCTGTTCCCGCGTGAACCGCAGATACGCCGTCACCAGCGCCTCGATGCCGGAGCGCGCGTCGCGGGCGGCGGACAGGGAGCCCACCAGCTCCTCCAGCATCCGGCCCAGCAGGCGCCCGCCGAGCGCCGCGAGCAGCCCGTCGATGCTGCCGAAGTGGTGGTAGAGGCTGCCGAGGCTCACCCCGCTGGCCCGGGTGACCGCGTTGACGGTGACCTTCTGCTCGCCCTGCTCCACGAACACCCGCAGCGCGGCCCGGAGGAGCAGGTCGGCGGTCGCCTCACCGCGCTGCTGCTTCGGGCTCATGGTCCGCCGTCCTTGTCCGTCCGGGTGCCGGCGCCTGCGGGGTGGCGGGCCTCTGCGCAGGCTAACCCTTGGCGGTCCGCGCCCGACAGCGGACCGTCCGGCGTTCTGGAACAACTTTCTAGAAAAAGCTTCCAATTCCGGGGCGGTGCCTCCAGACTGGACGCCACCCCGGGCCCGCGCCGCGCATTCCACGGGGGATCTTCGCGCGCCGCGGGCCCAGGGACGCTGGGCAACGGGGGACGGGGAGACGTGGGCGGTACGGACCGGTGGACGCTGGACGGCAGTGGGGCGGAGCCGCTGAAGGGCGACGACCCCACGCGCATAGGGCCGGTCCCGTTGCTGGGCAGACTGGGCGCGGGTGGCATGGGCCGCGTCTACCTCGGGGTCCACGAGGGACGGTACGTCGCCGTCAAGCAGGTCCTGCCGTCCGTCGTCGGCGAGGACGAGGCCTTCGTACGCCGCTTCGGGCACGAGCTGGACAACCTCGCCCGGCTGCCCGCCGACTCCACCGCCGCCCTGATCCTCAGTGACCTCACGGCCGGCCCGCCCTGGTTCGCCACCGCCTACGTGCCCGGCCTCACCCTGCGCCGGGCGGTCGCCCTGAGCGACGGGGGGCTGCCCGGACCGGCGCTGTGGCTGCTGCTGCGGGAGGCCGCGGCGGGGCTCGCCGCCGTGCACGACCTGGGCATGGTGCACCGCGACGTCAAACCGTCCAACGTGATGCTGACGGTCGGCGGCGCCACCCTCATCGACTTCGGCGTGGCCCGCGCGGCCGACCAGAGCGAGCTGACCCTGAGCGGCATGGTCGTCGGCACCCCCGCCTACATGTCCCCGGAGCAGGCCTCGGGGCGCAAGGGGCTCGGCAGCGCCACGGACGTGTTCGCGCTCGGCTCCGTGCTGACCTTCGCCGCCTGCGGCAGGCCGCCCTTCGGCGACGAGTCGGGCCCCGCCGTGCTGTACCGGGTGGTGCACGAGGCGCCCGACACCGACGCCCTGCGGATCATCGACACCGAGCTGGCCGAGATCGTCACCGCCTGCCTCGACAAGGACCCGGAGCGACGGCCCACGGCGGCCGAACTCCTGCGGCTCGCCGAGGGCAGGACCCCGGCGGCGCCGCCGCTGTGGCCGGCGGGCGTCACGGACGTGCTGGAGCGGCGCGCGGCGTTCGCCCGGACCCGGCCCGGCGCGGGCGACCTGCCCACCGCCGGCCCGCACGCCGCCGACGAGAAGGGCCACACGAAGAAGGACGACGCGCGGGACGACGGCCCCGGCGAGGACGCGAGGGGCGGCGGCACGGGCGGCGCCGGCGACGGCGGGGAGCCCGGCACGGCACGCGAGAAGACCCGCACGCGCGTCCTGTTCGGGGTGCTGCCCGTCGTGGTCGTCGCCACCGGCGCCACGCTCGCCTTCCAACTGCTGCCCTACGCCTTCGACGCGGACGACCGCCCCACGGCCGGACCGTCCGCCTCGGCCACCGCGCCGGCGTCCACCGGCCCGACGGGCTCCGCCCGGCCGGGCCGCTCCACGACGCCGTCCCCGTCGGCGTCCGGGACC
>DASTDN010000408.1:0-5395 GCA_035710365.1 Streptomyces sp.
CGTCGAGGCTGACGCGCGCCTGCCGCTCCGCGAGGTCGGCACGGACTCCGTCGATGATCTCGTCGAGCACACTCACGCGAGCGGCCCCCTTCCTGGCAGCGGGTGAACGGTGGGCTGGGTGAAGCGGTGGTCCTGCGCCACCGTCCTCGCGTCCCGGGTGAACCGCTGGGCGAAACCGGTGGTCATGGCGATGGTAGCCGCAGGGCGGCCCCGGTCCCGCATCCGGCCGACGCCGTTCCACAACCTGGACGCCGCGGACGGATCAGGGGTGCAGCGGGCCGCCGAACGGCAGGTTGCGGACGACCGTGAAGATCAGCAGGAACGTCCCCGCCCCCCACGCCTGGACCGGCGTGAGGTCGACGCGGAAGGGCCGCCCGCGGGCCGCGCGGACCACCCAGACGGTCCACAGCAGGGCGCAGAGCAGGTAGCCGGCGACGGCCAGGGCGTTGTCCTGGAGGGCGGCGGCGAGGTCGCCGTGGACGACGGCGTGGGCGCTGCGCAGGCCGCCGCAGCCGGGGCAGTAGACGCCGGTGAGGCGCAGCAGCGGGCAGGCCGGGTAGTGACCGGGTTCGTTCGGGTCGACCGTGCCGACGTAGGCGAAGGCGGCGGCTGCCGCGGCGAGGGCGGCGGCGGGGAGGGCGAGCCTGCGCAGCAGGGTGCGCCGGGGCCGGTACGGCGGGTGCGCCGGGCGCGGTGGCGCCGTCCGGGGTGCCGCCGGGTGCGGGGCGTTCGTGGCGTGCGGGTCGTCGGCTTCCACGCCTCGCATTGTGCCCCGCGCGGGGCACGCGCGCGTGCGCTAGGTGTCTTCCCTCCCCCGTTCTTCTCCCACACGGCCCAGGCGGGCACGCGCGTGCGGAGGTGCCGACCCGGTCGAAGTCGTGGTGCTGACGGGGGGGGGAAGGGGCGGGCACGCGCGCGTGCGGTGAAGCCGCCGGGTCCCTGCCCCCCGCCACCGTCGGCCGACGGGGCACGCGCGCGGCGGGAGCGGTGCGGGCCAGCCCGTGCGTGAGGAGACGAGTGGGGGCACGCGCGCGTGAGGGGTGGCCCGGGGGTCCGGGCCGCCCCTCACGCGAGGCCGTACGGGGTGCGGTGCCGCTCAGGCGCCGGCCGGCTCGCTCTCCTGCTTCGTGCGCGCGGAGCGGGCGTTGCGCGGCTGGCCGAGGCCGCCCTTGCTCATGAGGCCGCCGATGACGCCGCCGATCAGCACGACGACCATGCCGGCCCAGAAGCCCGCCGGCACCGCCATCACCATGAACGCGCCCGCGACGCAGAAACCGATGAAGGCGATGATGACACCGGTCCAGGCGGCCGGGGTGTGACCGTGGCTGCTGCCCGCCATTGCTTGCTCCTCGTTGCTGTGTACGTGACTGAGCAGGACGCTCTCGGTCATTGTCCCGCACGCGTGCGCGTGCCGTGAGCGGGGGTGCGCCACGCGCGCGGCACCCGGCCGGTCGCGTCGCGGCCGGCGCCCCGGGCGGTCAGGCCCCCGTGGGGTCCTCGCCCCGGTCGAGGGCCTTCCACAGGTCCTCGGGGCGGTCGGTGCCGGTGGCGCGGGCGGGGCCGCGGCCGGGGCGGGGCGTGCCGCGCTCGTAGCGGCCGGACATGGTGGGCCAGAGCCGGCCGTAGCGCAGGGCGAGCAGTCCGGCGAGCAGGAGCAGTACGCCGCCGGCGGCCGCGACGTAGGGCCAGCCGGTGTGGCTGAGGGCGGTGACGGTGGCGGAGGTGTCGCCGGTGGCCTCGGCGGCCTTGGCGTCGAGGGCGCCGCTGCCGGAGGCGCCGAGGAGGGCGGCGGCGACGGTGCCGGCGCCGGTCAGGGCGAGCAGGGCGGCGACGGCGACGCGGCCCGCGCCGCGGACGGCGAAGACGGCGACGAGTGCGGCGAGGCCCACTATGGCGAGGGCGGCGGGGACGCCGGTGACGTCGCTGCCCTGCGCGGTCAGCGGGAACTCGCCGCCGGCCACCCGCGCGGTCCCCTCCGACCAGCGCTGTCGGGTGGCCAGCAGGGCCACGGCCGCGCCGAGCGCGCCGCTGAGGAGAGCGGCGGCCAGGCTCCGGCGGCCGGCCCGTGCGGGTCCTGCGGCTTCGGAACGGGGGTGCGGTACGGCAGTCACGCGTCCCAGTGTCACCCGGACCCCGGGTGCCGCGTCACCCGGGGTTCACGTGAGAACCGTCCTACTTTCCGGCCCGGCCGCTCTCCGCTGTCCGGACCCGCGGTGTGCCGAGCCGGTTCGCGGTGTGCACCGCCCTGAGGACCGCCGCGGCCTTGTTGCGGCACTCCATGTCCTCGGCGACCGGGTCGGAGTCGGCGACGACTCCCGCGCCGGCCTGCACGTAGGCGGTGCCGTCGCGCAGCAGGGCTGTGCGGATGGCGATGGCGGTGTCGGAGTCGCCGGCGAAGTCGAGGTAGCCGACGCAACCGCCGTACAGGCCGCGGCGGGAGGGCTCCAGTTCGTCGATGATCTGCAGGGCCCGCGGCTTGGGCGCGCCGGAGAGCGTGCCGGCCGGGAAGCAGGCGGTGAGGACGTCGAAGGCGGTGCGGCCGGGCGCGACGCGGCCGGTGACCGTCGAGACGATGTGCATGACGTGGGAGTAGCGCTCGACGGACATGAAGTCGACGACCTCCACCGAGCCGGGTTCGCAGACCCGGCCGAGGTCGTTGCGGCCGAGGTCGACGAGCATGAGGTGTTCGGCGCGTTCCTTGGGGTCGGCGAGGAGTTCCTCGGCGAGGGCCTGGTCCTCCTGCGGGGTGGCGCCGCGCCGGCGGGTTCCGGCGATGGGATGCACCATGGCCCGCCCGTCCTCGACCTTGACCAGCGCCTCGGGGGAGGAGCCGACGACGTCGAAACCCTCGAAGCGGAACAGGTACATGTACGGGGAGGGGTTGGTGGCCCGCAGGACGCGGTAGACGTCGAGGGCGCTCGCCGCGCAGGGCGTCTCGAAGCGCTGCGAGGGCACGACCTGGAAGGCCTCCCCGGCGCGGATGCGCTCCTTGATGTCCGTGACGGCCCGCCGGTAGTCGGCGCCGCCCCACAGCGCGGTGTACTCGGGCAGTTCGGAGGACGGCAGCCGGACGGGAGGCTGGGCGACCGGGCGGGTGAGGTCGGCCTCCATCGCGTCGAGGCGGGCCACGGCGTCGGCGTGGGCCTCGTCGACGCCGGTCTCCAGGTCGTTGTGGTTGATCGCGTTGGCGATCAGCAGGACGGAGCCCTCCCAGTGGTCCATCACGGCGAGGTCGCTGGTCAGGAGCATGGTCAGCTCGGGCAGGCGCAGGTCGTCGCGCTCGCCCGGGCCGACCTTCTCCAGGCGGCGCACGATGTCGTAGCCGAGGTAGCCGACCATGCCGCCGGTGAAGGGCGGCATTCCCTCCTGGGGCGGGGTGTGCAGCGCCTCGACGGTGGCGCGCAGCGCGGCGAGCGGGTCGCCGCCGGTGGGCATGCCGACGGGCGGGGTGCCCAGCCAGTGGACGTGGCCGTCCCTCTCCGTGAGCGTGGCGGCGGAGCGCACGCCGACGAAGGAGTAGCGGGACCAGGAGCGGCCGTTCTCCGCGGACTCCAGCAGGAAGGTGCCGGGGCGCTCGGCGGCGAGCTTGCGGTAGAGGGCGACCGGGGTGTCGCCGTCGGCGAGGAGCTTGCGGGTGACGGGGATGACGCGGCGGTCGACGGCGAGCTTGCGGAAGGTCTCGAGGTCCATGGCGGCAGACCCTACTGATCCCCGGCCGGGACGCCGGAACCGGCGGCGTCGGCCGTGGCCCCGGTACGCCGCGCGTCCCCGCCGGGGAGCAGGACGTCCGCGTCGAAGCAGGTGCGGTCACCGGTGTGGCAGGCGGCGCCGGTCTGGTCGACCGTGACCAGCACGGTGTCGGCGTCGCAGTCGAGGGCGACGGACCGGACGTGCTGGACGTGGCCGGAGGTGTCGCCCTTGACCCAGTACTCCCGGCGGCTGCGCGACCAGTAGGTGCAGCGGCCGGTGGTGAGGGTGCGGTGCAGTGCCTCGTCGTCCATCCAGCCGAGCATGAGCACCTCTTTGGTGTCGTACTGCTGCGCGATGGCGGGCAGGAGGCCGTCCGGGCTGCGCCTGAGGCGCGCGGCGATCTCCGGGTCGAGGCTGCTGGGCCGGGGTGGCGTGCTGCTCATGGGGCCATTGTGCCGCGCGGACCCGGGGGTGTCCGGGCCGGTGTCCACTGGGCGGACCGAGGGGGCGGTCGTACGCTGACGGCATGTCGACCCATGCGAAGCGTGAACGGCTTCTTCTCGCCGACCTGCTGGAGACGGCGGGCCCCGGGGCACCGACTCTGTGCGAGGGCTGGCTGACCCGGGATCTGGCCGCGCACGTGGTGGTGCGCGAGCGCCGCCCGGACGCGGCGGGCGGTCTCTTCGTCAAACGGCTCGCGCCCCGGCTGGAGCGGGTGACGGCGGAGTTCCTGGCGAAGCCGTACGAGGAGCTGATCCAGCTCATCCGGACGGGCCCGCCGCGTTTCTCGCCGTTCGCCCTGAAGCAGGTCGACGAGCTGTCGAACACGGTGGAGTTCTACGTCCACGCCGAGGACGTGCGCCGGGCGCGGCCCGAGTGGACACCGCGCACCCCCGACCCGGTGTTCCAGGACGCGCTGTGGTCCCGGCTGGAGCGCACGGCCCGGATGATGGGCCGGGGCGCGCCGACCGGCCTGGTGCTGCGCCGTCCGGACGGGCAGACGACGGTGGCCCGGCGGGGCACGCCGGTCGTGACGGTGACGGGTGAGCCGTCGGAGCTGGTCCTGTTCGCGTACGGCCGTCAGGGCGCCGCCAAGGTCCAGGCGGACGGCGACGCCGAGGCGATCGCCAGGCTGCACGAGTCGAAGCAGCTCGGGATCTGACCCGGGCCTCCCGCGGAAGGACTCCCCGTGATCAAGGTGGCGACGACCAGTGTGTACGTCGACGACGTCACCAGGGTCCACGGGAGCAGGGCCCGGTGCTCACGGCGGTGCTGGACGACACGGTGGGCAGTCTGATCCGGCTGGCGCAGCCGAGGGCCTGAGAGCGGCCGCCGGGGCGCCGGGTGCGCGGGCGGCCCGCTCAGCGCGGCAGTTCGGCCCGCCGGAGGCCGGGGAAGCACAGGACGACGACCCCGCCGAGGCCGCAGACGGCCGCGCTGACGACGAACACCGGGCCGGTCCCCCACACACCGATCGCGGCGGCGGCCACCGGCATGCCGAGCGGGGCGAGGCCCAGGGCGACCAGACTCGCGACGGACGTCACCCGGCCGAGGTAGGCGGGCTCGGAGCAGGTCTGGAGCAGCGCTCCGCACAGTGCTCCGCTGAGTCCGGCGAGCAGGCCGACGACCAGTGCGGTGGCGACGGCCGCGGCGACACCGGGCGCGTGGGCGAGGTAATCGATGGCGGCGGCGCCGGGCAGGACCG
>DASTDN010000409.1:0-11008 GCA_035710365.1 Streptomyces sp.
CCCGGAAGGCGTGCGTCCGGTGGGGCATGATGGACGTATGGGGACCGAGGGGGCCGGCGCCCGGATCGTCGCGGGTCGGTACCGGCTTGACGCGAGGCTCGGCCGTGGCGGCATGGGCGTGGTGTGGCAGGCCACGGACCAGTTGCTCGGCCGGCGTGTCGCCGTGAAGGAACTCCCCTTCGACGACACGCTCACCACGGAGGAGGCCCGGGCGCAGCGCGATCGTACGCTGCGCGAGGCCCGCGCGGTGGCGCAGTTGCACCATCCGCACATCGTCGTCGTGCACGACGTCGTCGAGGACGACGAACGCCCCTACATCGTGATGGAGCTGATCGACGGTCCCACGCTCGCCGACCGGGTCGCCACGCGCGGCCCGGTCGACGCCGCCGAGGCCGCGCGGATCGGCGTCGCCCTGCTGAGCGCGCTGCGCACCGCGCACGATGCCGGTGTGCTGCACCGGGACCTGAAACCGGCGAACGTCCTGCTGGAGGACGGCACGGACCGCGTCGTCCTCTCCGACTTCGGCATCGCCCAGGTCCCGGGCGCCACCACGCTCACCGAGAGCGGGTCCTTCGTCGGCTCGCCCGAATACACCCCGCCGGAGCGGATCGCCGGGGGGCCGACCGGGCCCGCCTCGGACCTGTGGTCGCTGGGTGTGCTGCTGTGCGAGGCCCTCAGCGGCGAGTCGCCGTTCCACCGCGACTCGCTGGGCGGTGTGCTGCACGCCGTGGTGTCGGGCGAGTTCACCCCGCCCGCGCAGGCCGCGCCGATCCTGCCCGTCGTGCGGGGGCTGCTGCAGCGGGACCCGGAACGGCGGCTGGAGGCGGCGCAGGCCGAATGGATGCTGCGGACGTTCTGGGAGACGGGCCGCGTGCCCCCGCCGACAGGGGGCGACACGCCGGGGCGGGGGCCGTTCCGCGGGCCGCCCCGCGGGCCCGGCCGACTGCTCGGCGGCAGACCGGTCCGCGCGCCGGTTCGCGTGCCGGGCCGGGCGCCGACGGCGGGTACGCGGGCCTCGGCGGCGGGCACCGTCCCGGGGCCGGACGGGCCGCGGCGGCGTTCCGGACGGGGGATGCTGGTGGCCGCGTTGCTGATCGCCGCGACGGCGGGGGCCGGGCTGTCGGCGGCGGCGCTGCTGGTGCACCGCGGCGGGGACGGGGACGGCGCGCCGAAGAGCCCCGCGACGGGCTCGACCGCCCGGCCCCGCACGCCGACGCCGACACCCCCGTCCATGACCACCTCCACGGCCACGAGCGGCCCGGTCACCCCGACCGCCACGGTCACGGTGACGCAGACGGCGTCCCCGGCCACGGCCGTCACGGTGGTGACGCCCGTCGCGACCTCCTTCACCCCGGTGTCCTCGGCCGTCCGTGACGGCGCGAGGACCGCACCCGCGGCGGACGGCGGCGGCCCGTGGACTCCGGCGTCGGGCGAGGGCGGCCCGCGGCCTCCGGCGGCAGGCGGGAGCGGCCCGCAGCCGGAGGCCGGTGGCACGGGGCCGGGCGCTCCGGTCGCCCCCGGCGGCGGCCCGCGACAGCCGGTGGCGGGCGACGGCGGCCCGGACTCCCCGGCGGGCGGGGACCGCGGCGCCGTGTCCACGGCCGTTCGCGACAGCACCTGACCGGCCGTCCCGCGCCGGGTCCCCGGCCGCCCGCGCCCCGGTCCGCCCGGCCGTCCCGCGCGTCCTCCCGTCCGTGCGCGCATAGCAGGACATAAGGCCCGCCCCGCGTCACGAGTCCGTGACCACCCGCCGTCGCCGGTGGCTCCGGGCACGCCGTGCGCGATATGGATGGGGCCATGAGCAACAACGGGGGAGCCCGCCGCGGGTCCGACGAGCACACGAGCTTCGGTCTGCAACCACCGAACCCGCAGGTGGCGGTCCCGCACCCGAACAATCCGTACGCGGCGGCCACCCCGGTCGGGCCGCCCCGGCCGCACGCCGCGCCCGCCCCTCCCGCCGCCCCCGCCCCCGGCACCGGGCGGCTCGTCGACGGGCGCTACCGGCTGCTCGCCAAGCTCGGGCACGGCGGCATGGGCACCGTGTGGCGGGCCAAGGACGAGACCGTGGACCGCGAGGTCGCCGTCAAGGAGCCGCGCGTCCCGGACCACCTTCCGGAACGCGAACGCGCCAACGCCTTCGAGCGGATGCGCCGCGAGGCACGCGCCGCGGCCCGGCTCGACCACCCGGCCGTGGTCAACGTGCACGACGTGGCCGTGGTCGAGGGCCAGCCGTGGATCGTGATGGAGCTGGTGCAGGGCCGCTCGCTCGGCGACGCGCTCCAGGAGGGCACCCTCGGCGCGCGCGAGGCGGCCCGGGTCGGCCTGGAGGTCCTCGGCGCGCTGGAGGCGGCGCACGCGGCGGGCGTCCTGCACCGGGACGTCAAGCCGGACAACGTCATGCTCGGCCGCCACGACCGGGTCGTCCTCACCGACTTCGGCATCGCCCAGATCGAGGGCGAGACGAACCTGACCGACACCGGCGGCTTCGTCGGCTCGCCCGAGTACATCGCGCCCGAGCGGGTGCTCGGCCAGCGCCCCGGCCCCGCCTCCGACCTGTGGTCCCTGGGCGTGGTGCTGTACGCGGCGACGGAGGGCGTGTCGCCGTTCCGCCGCAGCAACACGCCGGCCACCCTGCAGTCGGTGCTCAACGCCACGCCCGCGCCGCCCGCCGCCGCGCAGGGCCCGCTCGCCGAGGTCATCAACGGCCTGCTGCAGAAGGACCCGGCCCGCCGTCCCCCCGCGGCCCGGGTCAGGGCGCTGCTGGAGGCCGCCGCGAACCCGCCCGCCCCCGCGCCCACCCAGTACGTGACGGCCCCCGGACACGGCACCGGCGCGGACGGTGCGGGACCCGGCGGCATCCGGGTCGGCCGCCGGACGCTCGGCGTCCTCGCAGGCGTGGTCGTCGCCCTGGCGGTGACGGCGTACCTGGTGATCGCGGACCCGTTCGCCGGGCCGCTGCCGGACACCTGGACGACCAAGGAGGAGAAGGCCCTCGGCGCGAGCCTGGCCGTGCCCCGCCACTACGTGCGGCACACGCCCGAGGACTCCTCCGACGGCCACTGGGTCCGGTACTCCGACCCGAGCGGCAGCCTCTGGATCGGCCTCTCCCTGGAGAAGAAGTCCGAGGACTCCTCCGGCGACATCGCCGAGTCGGCCGCCGCCGAGATGTACGAGGACGAGGCCGCCTTCAAGGACAGCGGATCGTACGACCTCGACATGCCCGCGGACCCGGATACGGAGACTCGGGAGACCACCTACCAGGGGAAGAAGGCCGCTCGAAGCACGGTCAAGTACGACACGGACGACAGTGAGAACCCGCTGCCCCGTGAGCTGGAGATCTTCTACTACAAGGACTCCGGCGGGAACATGTACAAGCTGACCATCGGCTATCCGGGCAAGGGCGACTTCACCGGCCGGGGCCGGGAGGTCGCGAGGACCGCCATCGGGAACCTGGACGTCGACGCCCTGTGAGGCGTGCTCCGCGGCGGCCGGAGCGGGCCGCCCGCGCGTCGACAAGCGGGTGCCCCGCGCGGTACTGATGGGGCATGAGCAACGACGGTGACGGGACGGGCGTCGAGGGGCGGCTGGTGGCCGGGCGTTACCGCCTGACCGAGCGGATCGGCTCCGGTGGCGTGGGCACCGTCTGGCGGGCCTGGGACGAGCCGGCCGGACGTCAGGTCGCCGTCAAGGAACCCCGGTTGCCCGGCGACCCGGAGGGCGAGATCCACCGGCGCGCCGCCCACCGGCTGTACCGGGAGGCGCGCGCCGCGGCCCGGGTCGACCACCCCGCCGCGGTCACCATCCACGACGTGGTCGTGGAGGACGGCGCCGGACCGGACGGACTGCCGTACATCGTCATGGAGCTGGTGCGCGGCCGGTCCCTCGGCGAGGTGCTGCGCGGCGGGCCGGTCGGCGCCGCCGAGGCCGCCCGCATCGGCCTCGCCGTCCTCGGCGCGCTGCGCGCCGCGCACGCCGTCGGCATCGTCCACCGTGATGTGAAACCGGCCAATGTGCTGCTCGCGCCCGACGGCCGGGTCGTCGTCACCGACTTCGGCCTCGCCCACGTCCAGGGGCACGGGCACGGACACGGCGGGGAAGCGGGCACGGACACCGGCGAGTCCGCCGACTCGCTGGAGTACGTGGCGCCCGAGCGGATGACCGACCGGACCGCCGGACCGGCTTCCGACCTGTGGTCCCTCGGCGTTCTGCTGTACGCCGCCGTGGAGGGCTCCTCCCCGTTCCGCCGCCCGTCCGCGCGGGACACGCGCGCCGCGATACTCGCCTGCGACCCGCCCGGCCCGGAGAACGCCGGCCCGCTCGGCCCGCTCCTGACCCGTCTGCTGGTCAGGGAGCCCGAGCGGCGCCCGGACGCGGAGGAGGTCGGCAGGGTCCTGGAATCGGTGGCGGGCCGGGCGGACGACGGGGGGCGGGGGGCGACGGGACCTCAAGAACGCTCTGTGCCTCAGGAGCCCTCCGCGTCCCCGGATCCGTCCGTGCCTCCGGACCAGGCCGCACCCCCGGGCGAGTCCGCCCTTCCGGGCGAGTCCGCGCCCCCGTACCAGGCCGCGCCCCAGGACCAGCCCGGGGCGCGGGTCCTGCCCGTCGCGCAGGCGCCGTCCCTGCCTCCGGCCCGGTCCGTATTGCAGGCCCCCTCCGTACCCCAGGCCCCCTCCGTACCCCAGGCACGGTCCGCGGCGCAGGCCCCGTCCGTGCCCCGGTCCCGGGGCGTGGCCCGTGATGCGTCCGTGCCCCAGGTCCCGTCCGGGGCGCAGGCGCCGCGAGAGGCGGATCCCGCCGCCGTTTCCGCGCCCGTGCCCACCCCCACCCCCGCTGCTGCCGCCTCCCCTGCCCGCCCCCGCCGCCTGTTCCGTACCGTCCCCTACGTCTTCCTCGGCGCGCTGTTGCTCCTGGCCGGGCTGTGGGGCGCGACGCTCTTCGGCGGTCCCGGCAGTGGGGCCGCCGCCGAGCAGGCGCCGGCCGGGGCGGCGGGCCGGGCCACGTGGACCGCTCACCGGGCCGCGGGCATGGACGCCACGATCCTGCTGCCGAGCCCGTACCGCGCGGCGGGCACCGACGACGGCGCCGCCGGCCGGCCCCGGGTGGTCCGGTACGACGACCGGCGCGGCGGTGCCGTACGCGTACGCCTCTCGCTGTGGGACCGCGCGCCCCGCACTCCGCTGGAGCAGGCCCGCGAGGCGCACCGCGCGTGGGAGGGCCGCGACGGCGAGGCGCACACCCGCTACATCCGCACCAGCGTCGGGGGGCACGAGGCCGTCATCGCCGACACCACCTGCGGTCCGGACGCACGCCCCCGGCGGATCATGCAGGCGATGATCCGCACCGGCGACGGCCGTCTGTACGAACTCCGCGTGGAGATGCCCAGGGGCAGCGCGCAGGAGGAGGAGGGCAGGGCGGTGTTCACGGGCGCCCGCGACCGCATCCGGTTCGGGGGCGAGTGAGGTCCGGCGCCCGGGACGGGGGACGCGCGTCGCCGCCAACTCGCCGGCCGACGGCATGCGGGTGCGGGGCAGGTCGGGTTCCGGGTTCCGGGGCAGGGGAGCGGGGTTCTCGTCCCCCCTCCGGTCCGGGGACGTGTGAGGTCCCGCGTCCGGGGCTGAGACGGCACCCCGGCCCGGCCACCGGTGCGGTCGGTTCGGGAACGACCGGGATGTGGGCGCGGAGCGGCTGTTTGTGACCGGACAACGCCCTGATCGGGATGTTTGTTGCCAGCGATCACTGGCGGCGTGTGAGTAGTCGGTGAATCCCTGTTACCGACGGGTACACAAAGTGCCCGGTCCGGCATACTCTGCGGCCCATGACGGACGCGCAGGCCCTGGACGAGACCGGCACGACGAACCCCCACGCCCCTGCCCCGGCGGGTGCCCGCACTGCCGTGGACGTGGTCACCCCCGAGCTGGTCGCCCGGCTCGTCAAGGGCGTGGCCGGGTCCGGCAGTACCGCCAACCACACGCCGTTCACCGGGGAGAAACTGGCCGACCTGCCGGAGTCGGCCCCCGAGGACGTGGCGAAGGCCTTCGAGGCGGCCCGCGCCGCTCAGGCCGTCTGGGAGCGGTGGCCGGTGCGCAGGCGCGCCGCCGTCCTGCTGCGCTTCCACGATCTCGTGCTGGAGCGCCAGGCCGAGGTCCTCGACCTGATCCAGCTGGAGACCGGCAAGGCCCGGCTGCACGCCCACGAGGAGGTGCAGGCCGTCGCGGTCGCCGCCCGGCACTACGGCCGCAAGGCCCCCGCCTACCTGCGGCCCAAGCGGCACACGGGCGCCGTGCCGGTCCTCACCAAGGTCACCGAACTGCGCCACGCGCGCGGTGTCGTCGGCCAGATCGCCCCCTGGAACTACCCGCTGGAGCTGTCCGTCGGCGACGCGCTCCCGGCGTTCGTCGCGGGCAACGCCGTCGTGATGAAGCCCGACACCGAGACCTGCCTGACCGCGCTGTGGGCCCGTGACCTGCTGATCGAGGCGGGGCTGCCCGCCGAGGTCTTCCAGGTCGTCCTCGGTGAGGGCCCGGTCGTGGGCCCCGAGGTCGTCAAGCACGCCGACTACGTGTCCTTCACCGGTTCCACCCGCACCGGCCGCGAGGTCGCGCAGGGCGCCGCCGCCCGCCTGGTCGGCGTCTCCCTGGAACTCGGCGGCAAGAACGCCATGCTGGTGCTGGAGGACGCCGACCTCGACAAGGCCGCCGCCGGCGCCGTACGCGCCTGCTTCTCCTCCGCGGGCCAGTTGTGCATCTCCATCGAGCGGCTCCTCGTCCACGAGTCGGTCGCCGACGCCTTCCTGGAGCGCTTCGCCGCCCGCACGAAGGCCATGCGGCTCGGCAACTCCCTCTCCTACGGCGCCGACATGGGCTCCCTCGTCGGCGAACGCCAACTGGAGACCGTCAAACGGCACGTCGAGGACGCCGTCGGGCGCGGCGCGAGGATCGTCGCGGGGGGCGTGGCCCGCCCGGACATCGGCCCGTACTTCTTCGAGCCGACCGTCCTCGACGGCGTGGAGCCCGCCATGGCGGTGTGCGAGGAGGAGACCTTCGGCCCGGTCGTCTCCGTCTACCGCTTCGGCAGCGACGACGAGGCCGTCGAGCGCGCCAACTCCACGCCCTACGGGCTGAACTCGTCGGTGTGGACGAGGAACGCCCGGCGCGGCCGGGAGGTCGCCGCCCGGCTGCGCACCGGCACCGTCAACATCAACGAGGGCTACGCGCCCGCCTACGGCAGCGCCCAGGCGCCGATGGGCGGCATGAAGGACTCCGGGCTCGGCCGGCGGCACGGCTCCGAGGGCATCCTCAAGTACACCGAGCCGCAGACCGTCGCCCACCAGCGGCTGCTGCCGATGGCGCCGGCGCTCGGCATGGACGACGAGAAGCACGCGGCGTTCATGAACGCGAGCCTGCGCCTGATGAAGGCGTTCCGCCTCCGCTAGGCCCCCGCGCGTCCGCCGTCCCCGGCCCGTCCTCGGCGCCCCCGCCGTTCCCGCCGTTTTCCCGCAGTTCCGCAGTTCCCGCAGTCCGGCCGTTCCCGACGCCCCCGCCGTTCCCTCGGGTCCCGACTCCCAGGGGTTCTCGGCGGTGTCTCAACGAGGAGAGCACGTGTCACAGGAGATGTACGACTACGACGTCGTCGTGGTGGGCTCCGGGTTCGGCGGTTCCGTCACCGCCCTGCGCCTGACGGAGAAGGGGTACCGGGTGGGGGTGCTGGAGGCGGGCCGCCGCTTCTCCCGCGAGACCCTCCCGAAGAACTCCTGGGACCTGAAGAACTACCTGTGGGCGCCGCGGCTCGGCATGTACGGCATCCAGCGCATCCACCTGCTGGGCAACGTCATGGTCCTGGCGGGCGCCGGGGTGGGCGGCGGCTCCCTCAACTACGCCAACACCCTCTACGTGCCGCCGAAACCCTTCTTCGAGGACCCCCAGTGGAAGGACATCACGGACTGGGAGGAGGAACTGCGGCCGTACTACGACCAGGCGCGGCGCATGCTCGGCGTGCGGCTCAACCCGACGATGACGCCGTCCGACGTGCACCTGAAGGCGGCGGCCGAACGGATGGGCTGCGGCGACACCTTCCACCTCGCGCCGGTCGGCGTGTTCTTCGGTGACGGCGAGGACGCCGCGGGGGCCGTGCGGGCCAAGCCCGGCGAGGAGGCGCCCGACCCGTACTTCGGCGGCGCGGGCCCGTCCCGCCGCGCCTGCCACGAGTGCGGCGAGTGCATGACGGGTTGCCGGCACGGCGCGAAGAACACCCTGAACGAGAACTACCTGTACCTCGCGGAGAAGGCGGGCGCGGTCGTCCACCCCATGACGACGGTGGTGTCGGTGACGGAGGACGCGCGCGGCGGACACGCCGTCGCCACGCTCCCCACCGGCAGCCGCCGCAAGGGGGAGGGCCGTACCTTCACGGCCCGGCAGGTCGTGGTGGCCGCCGGCACGTACGGCACCCAGACCCTGCTGCACCGCATGAAGGCGGACGGCCTGCTGCCCCGCGTCTCCGACCGCCTCGGCCACCTCACCCGCACCAACTCCGAGGCCCTGGTGGGCGCGCAGACCGACGACCGCCGCTACCGCAGAGCGACCGGCGAGCCGAAGGCCGACTTCACCCGGGGCGTCGCCATCACCTCGTCCATCCACCCCGACGAGAACACCCACATCGAGCCGGTCCGCTACGGCAGGGGCTCCAACTCGATGGGCAGCCTGTCCATCCTCCAGGTCCCCTACGCGCCCAGCGGCAAGGGCTCGGCACGCGTCCTCGGGTGGCTGGCGAACGCCGTACGGCATCCGTGGCTGGTGGCGCGCTCCCTGTCCAACCGTCGCTGGTCGGAGCGCACCATCATCGGCCTGGTGATGCAGTCGCTGGACAACTCCCTCACGACCCGCCTGAAGCCGAGGGGGCTGGGCAAGGGCCTGCTCACCGCCCGGCAGGGCCACGGCGCGCCCAACCCGAAGCAGATCAGGGCGGCCACCGAGAGTGCCCGCGTCATCGCGGACGAGATCAACGGCTTCGCCGGGTCCAACGTCGGCGAGCTGATGGGCACCCCGCTCACCGCCCACTTCCTGGGCGGCTGTCCCATCGGCGCGACCCGCGGGAGCGGTGTCATCGACCCGTACCACCGGCTGTGGGGACACCCCGGCATCTCCGTCGTCGACGGCGCCGCCGTCACCGCGAACCTGGGCGTCAACCCGTCCCTGACGATCACGGCCCAGGCCGAGCGCGCCATGTCGTACTGGCCAAATAAGGGTGACGAGGACCCGCGTCCGGCGCAGGGGACGGCGTACACCCGCCTGGAGCCGGTGGAACCGAGGAGCCCGGCGGTCCCGGCGGACGCCTTCGGCGCACTGAAGCTGCCCTTCCTGGGGATACCGGCGGTTCCGCCGCAGCAGGAGCAGGAGCAGGAGCAGGAGCAGGAGCAGGAGCAGGAGTAGAGCGGGAGGCGGGGACGGGCGTATGTGCCGTCCGGCGGTGGGAAGGGCCCCGCGGGGCGTCGGCCGCGGGGCCCTTCCTCCGTCAGCACCGGCGTCAGGGCGGCGCCAGTGCCTGGGGAGCGGCGCCGGGGAGGGGAGGCGCCGCTGGTCGGTGGTGCGGGAGATGCGGTGATGCGAGTGGTGCGGTCGGTGGGAGCGGTGCGGGTGGTGTGGTGCGGGTGGTGCGGTGCGGGTGGTTCCGCCGGCCGGTCCCGGGCGTCCCCGGAACCGGCCGTTCTCTCGGGTGACCGGACCGCTGTCCCCTGCCGTCCGGTCACTCCCTGGAACGAGGTCCCACGGCACGCGGCACGATCCGTACGTCCCGTCGCTCGGGCGAGCCGCGCGTGGTTCCCCAGGGCCCGCGCCTGGCCGGCCCGGGCAACGGGACCAACGAACCGGCCCGCGGCGCGTCACGCGCCGTACGGGTGAAGAGGCGATGCGTACGTACGTCTGCGTGCCCCTCTGTGCCGACGGGTGCTGCGGGTGCCTGCGGGTGTTCGCGGGTGTCTGAAGGGTGTCCGAGGACGTCTGCGGGTGTCTGCGGGCGGTTTCCGCGGGTGGCCGCGCCCGGGACCGGTGGCCGGACCGGTGCTGCCCCGGTCGTGGGACGGCGTGTCGCGCCCTCCTCAGACGCGGCCCCGGCACAGCTCCAGCAGCGTCATCGCGAGCGCCGTCCCCGGCCTGCCCAGGGCGTCCCGGTAGTGGCCGAGGATCTCCGTCTCGCGGGACAGGTTCACGCGCCGCCCGCCCGAGGTGATGCGCGCCTCCTGGATGACGGCGGACACGGCCATCCGTTCCTGGACCAGGCCGATGATGCGGTCGTCGAGCGCGTCGATGCGTTCGCGGGCGCCGGTGATCAGGCCGGCGGCCTCGTCGGTGCGGGCGCCGGTCTTCTCGGCGGTCGCCGTGGTGGTGGTCATGTCGGGGCTCCTGGTCACTGGTGTCGTGGTGGCTCGGTCGCCGTGGTGGCTCGGTCGTTGTGGTGTCGCGGTGTCCGGTGCGGCGCCCGGGTGCCAGGTCCCGGAAAACGACAGGCGCCCCGGGCTCTGAAGCCCGGGGCGCCTGGGAAGTCGCTTGTCAGTAGCTCAAGCAGCACGACCATGGCAGCCGGCGGGCCGGTTGCCATAGGTAAAGACGAAGGTCTGGTGCGTGAGCATGGTGGGGAGTGTACCCGCCGTCCGCCGTCCGCCGTCCGGTGCTTGGTCTTGGTGCCTGGTGTCTGGTGCCGTTGTCCGGCAGTCGTCGTCCGGCGCGGGATGGGGGCGCTTGCCGGGGAGGGGGAACCGGCTCGGCTCCGGGGGAGCGGCAGCGCTTCGGCCCGGGGAAGGGACAGCGTCTGGGCCCGGCCCGGGAGGGGCGGCGGCCGGGGAGGGTCACTCGCCCTACCTCGGTAGAATCGGGAACACAAGCCCCTCGCCCCACCGCCGGAAGGCACCCCGTGTCATCAGCGACTTCCGCTGCCGCCGCCCCCGACACCGTCCTGGTCGTCGACTTCGGCGCGCAGTACGCCCAGCTCATCGCCCGTCGCGTCCGTGAGGCCCGGG
>DASTDN010000410.1:0-19252 GCA_035710365.1 Streptomyces sp.
TGCGGCAAGGGGCGGACGGCGCCCGAGGTGCTGTCGACGCGGCTCAGGCTGACGTCCCCGCTGGTGCGGTCGGCCGCCGATGAACTGCGGCCCGCCTCCTGGGAGGAGGCCCTGGACCGGATCGCGGCGGAGCTGACGTCGGTGCGGTCGTCGTACGGGGCGGACGCGGTCGGGGTGTTCGGGGGCGGCGGGCTCACCAACGAGAAGGCGTACGCGCTCGGCAAGTTCGCGCGGGTCGTGCTCGGCACCTCGCAGATCGACTACAACGGGCGGTTCTGCATGTCGTCGGCCGCCGCGGCCGGCACGCAGGCGTTCGGTCTCGACCGGGGGCTGCCGTTCCCGCTGGAGGACATCCCGCGGACCGGGTGCGTGATCCTCGTCGGGTCGAACCTCGTCGAGACCATGCCGCCCGCGCTGCGCTACCTGACCGAACTGCGGGCGAACGGCGGCACGCTGATCGTCGTCGACCCGCGCCGCACCAGGACCGCCGAGCAGGCCGACCTGCACCTCGCGCCCCGCCCCGGCACCGACCTGGCGCTCGCGCTCGGACTGCTGCACCTGGTGGTCGCCGAGGGCCGCACCGACGAGGCGTACATCCGGGACCGCACGAGCGGCTGGGAGGACGCCCGCGCGTCGGCGATGGCGCACTGGCCGGAGCTGGTGGAGCGGATCACGGGCGTGGCCGCGCCCGAACTCCGGGAGGCCGTACGGCTGTTCTGCGAGCCGGAGACGGCGATGGTGCTCACCGCGCGCGGACCCGAGCAGCAGGCCAAGGGCACGGACACGGTCGGCGCGTGGATCAACCTGTGCCTGGCGACCGGCCGCGCCGGGCGGCCGTACTCCGGGTACGGCTGTCTGACGGGGCAGGGCAACGGGCAGGGCGGGCGCGAGCACGGCCAGAAGGCCGACCAGTTGCCCGGCTACCGCAAACTCACCGACCCGGCGGCGCGGCGGCACGTCGCCGCCGTGTGGGGCGTCGACCCCGACACGCTGCCGGGCCCGGGGCGCAGCGCGTACGAACTCCTCGACGCGCTGGGCCGCGACGTCCGGGCGCTGCTGCTGATGGCGTCCAACCCGGTGGTGTCGGCGCCGCGCGCCGCCCACGTGGAGGAACGGATCCGGTCGCTGGACTTCCTCGCGGTGTGCGACGTGGTGATGTCGGAGACCGCGGCGCTCGCGGACGTCGTGCTGCCCGTGACGCAGTGGGCCGAGGAGACCGGCACCATGACCAACCTGGAGGGCAGGGTGCTGCTGCGCCGGCGGGCGGTCGCGCCGCCCGCGGGGGTGCGCAGCGACCTGGAGGTCCTGAACGCGCTCGCCGTCCGGCTGGGTGTGGAGAAGGGGTTCCCGGCCGACCCGGAGGAGGTCTTCGAGGAACTGCGCCGGGCGAGCGCGGGCGGCCCCGCCGACTACTCCGGCATTTCGTACCGGCGGCTGGCCCGGGAGGGCGGCGTGTTCTGGCCCTGCCCGGCGGGGGACGCGGCCGGCCCGGTGGACGGCGCCGGGAGCACGGCGGACTCGGCGGACGGGGCCGGGCGCGCGGCGGGCGGGGAGCACCCCGGCACACCCCGCCTCTTCCTCGACCGGTTCGCCACCGAGGACGGGCGGGCCCGCTTCGCGCTCGTCACGCACCGGGCGAACGCCGAGGAACCCGACGCCGAGTACCCGATCGTGCTGACCACCGGCCGGGTCGTCGCCCATTACCAGTCCGGCGCGCAGACCCGCCGCGTCGCCGAACTCAACGCCGCGGCGCCGGGCCCGTTCGTGGAACTCCATCCGCGGCTCGCGGCACGGATCGGGGCGGCGGAGGGCGACCCGGTCGCCGTGGTGTCCCGGCGCGGGCGCGCGGTCGCCCCGGCCCGCGTCACGACCGCCATCCGCCCGGACACCGTGTTCATGCCGTTCCACTGGCCGGGCGAGGGCCGCGCCAACACCCTCACCAACCCCGCGCTCGACCCGACGTCCCGCATGCCGGAGTTCAAGGTGTGCGCGGTGCGGGTCGAGGCCGTCGAGCCGTAGGGCGCGGCCGGGCGCCGGGCCGCCTCCGCCCCGTCAGGCGCGCCGGCCCGTCCGCCAGTCGCCGCCCGCGACCGGTGTCCCGTGGGCCCGCAGCCGTGCGGTGACGGCGGGGGCGGCGACGTAGACCCAGGCCCGTACGGTGCCGGGGGCGGCGGTGCGGGTGACCTCGCGGGCGACGCGCACGTAGAGGCTGCGCGGATCCCCCGGGACGTACTCCTCCAGCTCGTCGAGGGCGAGGAGCAGCTCGTCGTACGCCTCGGGGCGGGCGGTCACCAGGTCGCCGTGGACCGTTCTGCCGCCGGGTTCCTCGACCGCGTACGGGTAGCCCGGCCCCTCGTACAGGACGGCGCCGGTCAGGCGGGCGGGTTCCACGGCGTGGGTGCGGTCGCGCAGGAACGCGTCGTGGTTGCACTCGCCGGGGCGCAGGGTGCCGTAGACGAAGAAGGGGAGCCGCTGCCCGGGGCTCCGGTGGCGGCCACGGTGCGCGGGCCCGTGGGCCACGGTCATGCGCGGGTCTTCTTCATGCGCGGATCTCCTTCGTCGTCTTCATGCGTCTCCGTTCGTCCTCACTCGCCGGTCTCCGTCGTCGTCGGCGTCACGTCATGGGGACGAGCTTCGCATCCCCGGGGCCGGGCCGGCGGGGCGGTTCAGGCCGCGTACGGAGTCGTCCGCCTGGCGTCGCGCAGGGCGTGGGCCCACCAGGCCAGTTGGTCGAGCATCGCCTTGGCCGCGGCGTCCGGACCCGAGGGGTCCCTGAGGGTGCCCCCGTCGTCGAAGGCCGTGCCCGCGTGGTGGAAGGAGACGGTGTCGCGGACGGTGACGGCGTGCAGTTCGGCGAAGACCTGCCGCAGGTGTTCCACCGCGCGCAGGCCGCCGGACATGCCGCCGTAGGAGGCCAGCGCGACGGGCTTCGCGCGCCACTCGCCGTAGTGCCAGTCGACGAGGTTCTTCAGGCCGGCGGGGAAGGAGTGGTTGTACTCGGGCGTGAGCACGACGAACGCGTCCGCCGCCGCCAGTTTCGGCGACACCTCCGCGAGGACGGCCCGCGCACCGGGGTCCCGGGCCAGTGAGGTGGGCAGGTCGGTGGCCGCGACGTCCACGACGTCCGGGACGAAGTCCGGGTGGGCCCGCAGATGGCCGAGAAGCCAGTCGGCGACGACGGGACCGAAGCGGCCGTCGCGGTTGCTGCCGATGACGAGGGTGACGTGGAGGGGGTCGGGGGCCACGGGCCGGGCTGCCGCGTGCGGGGAGGCTGCCGTTTCCGGGCCGTCTGCCGTGTCCGGGCCGTCTGTGTTCATGGGGTCTGCTGTGGTCATGCGGTCTGCTGTGGTCATGCGGAAAGCCTCCGACCTCAAGTGAGGTTGAGGTCAAGTACGGGCGGCGGGCCGGGCCGTTCACCCGCCACGGGCCGGAGGCACGACCGGCCGCGGCCACACCCGGGGCACGGCGCCCGGGGCACGGTGGGCTTCCACTTCCGGCCCGCCCGGGCCCGGGCATGGTGGGGCTTCCGCTTCCGGCCCGCTCAAGGTCGGGCGCCGTGGGGCCGGCTTCCCCTTCCAGCCAGCAGTCGAAGGGCCTCGCGGCGGACGGCATCGTGGGCCCGGACACGTGGCGGACCCTGACCGGAAGCTGAACGCCGGGACCCCGGCCACGGACCGCGGGCCCCGGCCACGGACCGCGGGGCCCGGTCGGCCCGACGGGGCCGGGAGTCCGGCCGCACAACCGGATTCCGGGGCTCCCCTCGAGCGGGACTCACCCCCACTCCCCGCCCCGTCCGGAAAACCGCGCATTTCACCCTCTTTGCGGCCGGAGTCGGCGATCCGTGTGGGGCACAGCGGTGCTCCCGCCAGGCGACACCTGCACCTTAGGCTCTACCTCATGACCTCGAACACGCGTGTGGTGGTGATCGGTACAGGAATCGCGGGCGTGCGGCTGGTGCGGCAGCTCCGTGCGCTCGGAGTGGCCGCGCTGCTGATCGGCGAGGAGGAACATCCACCGTACAACCGGGTGCTGCTCGCCGAGGTGCTGGCCGGGCGGTACGGCCCCGACGTGATCTCGTTACCCACACCCCCGGAGCTGATCCGCGCCCGTGTCACCCGCATCGACCGCGCCGGACGGACGCTGAGCTGCGCCGACGGCACCGTGATCCCCTACGACACGCTCGTGCTGGCCACCGGGTCGCACCCGGTGCTGCCTCCGCTGCGGGGGCTGTTCGGCTCCGGCCGCGGCCTGGCCGAGGGCGTGCACGCCTTCCGCACCCTGGACGACTGCCTCCGCCTGTCGAAGGCGGTGCGGCCCGGTGCGCGCGCCGTCGTCGTCGGCGGCGGGCTGCTCGGAGTCTCCGCGGCCCGCGCCCTCGCCGTGCGCGGCGCCCACGTCGTCCTGGCGCAGAAGTCGGAACGGCTGATGGAGAGCCACCTCGACGCCGACGCGTCGCGGCTCGTCCAGCGGCATCTGCGCGACCTCGGCGTCGAGGTGCACACCGAGTGCCGGGTGCGGGACGTGCGCTGCGACGATGGCGCCGTCCGCCGCGTGGAGACGGCCGACGGGCACGTCTTCGACGCCGACCTCGTCGTCCTGGCCTGCGGTGCCCAGCCGCGCGTCGGTCTCGCCCGCGACGCGGGCCTCGCCGTCGACAGGGGCGTCGTCGTCGACGACGAACTGCGCACCTCCGACCCGCACATCCACGCCCTCGGCGACTGCGCCCAGCACGACGGGACGGTCTACGGGCTCGCCGCCCCGGCCCTCGAACAGGCCGACGCCCTCGCCCGCCTGCTGGCCGCCTCGACCGCCGACGCCTCCACCGGGGGCGGCACCGGCACCACCCGCTACAAGGGCACCCGCACCCTCACCCGGCTCACCCTCAGCTGCCCCGGACCCGAGAACGGGCCCGAACCCGGCTTCGGACCACCGCCCGTGTCGGGCCTGGGCCCCGGCCCCCACCCCCGCACCCTCGAACTCGCCGCCTTCGGCGAGACCGAGGTCCGGCCCGGTGACGACGTCGTCCGGCTCGCCGACGCCACCCGCGGCACGTACCGCAAGGTCGTCGTCCGCGACGACCGCCTCGTCGGCGGAGTCCTCGTCGGCGAGCTGGGCGCCGTCGGCGCACTCGCCCGCGCCTGGGAGGGACGGGAACCGCTCCCCGAGACCGGTCCCCTGCTCCACCTGCTCACCAACGACGGACGCTCGTGATGACCGCCACCCCGGGAGCCACCCCGGGCACCGACGCCGCGGCCGGCCCGCAGACCGCCCCGGCGGCCACGCCGGACACCGGCCGGGCGGCCCTCCCCGAGGGCGGCCCCGCGACCGCCCCCACCCTCGTCCTCGTCGGTCACGGCATGGTCGGCCAGCGCTTCCTGGAGGCCCTCGCCGAGCGCGGTGTGACCCGTACGCACCGCGTGGTCGTGCTGTGCGAGGAGCCGCGTCCGGCGTACGACCGCATGCAGCTCACCTCGTACTTCTCCGGCACCACCCCGGAGGAACTGTCCCTCACCGACACCGGCTTCCTCACCCGGCACGGCATCGAGCTGCGGGTCGGGGACCCGGCCGTGGGCATCGACCGGGAGGCGCGGACGGTCACCGCCGGGTCCGGCGAGGTCTTCGCGTACGACGTTCTCGTCCTCGCCACCGGCTCCTTCCCCTTCGTGCCGCCGGTCCCGAACCACGACGCCACCGGCTGCTTCGTGTACCGCACCGTCGACGATCTCCTCGCCATCGAGACGTACGCGCGGACCAGGGCGAGCAGGGGGACCGTGGTCGGCGGCGGACTGCTGGGGCTGGAGGCCGCCGGCGCGCTGCAGGGACTGGAGATCGACACCCACATCGTGGAGTTCGCGCCCCGGCTGATGCCCGTCCAGGTCGACGAGGGCGGCGGCGCGGCACTGCTGCGCACCGTCAGGGGCCTGGGACTGACCGTCCACACGGGCGTGGGCACGCAGGCCGTCCTGACCGGCCCGGACGGCTCGGTCACCGGGATGAAACTGTCCGACGGGTCCGAACTCGCCACCGACATGGTGGTGTTCTCCGCCGGTGTCCGGCCCCGCGACCAGCTCGCCCGCGACTGCGGACTGACCGTCGGCGAACGCGGCGGCATCACGGTGGACGAGCGGTGCCGGACCGTGAACGACCCGCGCGTCTTCGCGATCGGCGAGTGCGCGCTGGCCGCCGACGGCCGGGTGTACGGGCTGGTCGCGCCCGGCTACGAGCAGGCCGAGACGGCCGCCGCGGCCATCGCCGGGCAGCAGCACGCGGAGTTCACCGGCGCCGACCTGTCCACGAAGCTGAAGCTGCTCGGCGTGGACGTGGCGTCCTTCGGCGACGCGCACGGCACCGCGGAGGACTGCCTCGACGTCGTCTACTCCGACTCCCGGGCGGGCCTGTACAAGAAGCTCGTCGTCGCACGGGACGGCACCCTCCTCGGCGGCGTCCTCATCGGCGACACGGAGGCGTACGCCACGCTGCGCGCCTTCACCGGGTCGGTCCCGCCGGTCGCGCCCGACTCGCTGGTCCTGCCCGCCGGGGCCGGCGCCCCCGCCCCGCTCGGCCCGTCCGCGCTGCCGGACGACGCGGTGGTCTGCTCCTGCCACCACGTCAGCAAGGGCACCATCCGGGGCGCGGTCACCGAGCACTCCTGCACGACCGTGGCCGACGTGAAAAAGTGCACCCGGGCCGGCACCGGCTGCGGCTCCTGCGTGAAGGTCGTCGGCCAGCTCGTCACGGACGAACTGGAGGCGTCCGGCGTCGCGGCCGACAACGGCCTGTGCGGCTGCTTCGCCCGGACCCGCGAGGAGCTGCACGAGATCGTCCTCGCGCTGCGCATCGGCTCGTACCGGGACCTGCTGGACCGGCACGGCCGCGAGGAGGCCCGCGGCGGCGACGGCTGCGAGGTCTGCCGGCCGGCCGTCGACGCCCTCATCGCCTCCCTCGCCCCGGGGCCCGGCACGAACGGCCACGTCCTGGACGGCGCGCGGGACACCGCCGACCCCTTCGGCGCCCACCTGCAGCGCAACGGCTCCTACTCGGTCGTGCCACGCATCCCCGACGGGGAGATCGCCCCGGAGAAGCTCATCGCGATCGGGGAGATCGCCCGCGACTTCGGGCTGCACGCGAAGATCACCGGTGACCGCATCGACCTGCTCGGTGCGCGCGCCGAGCAGCTCCCGCCGGTCTGGGCGCGGCTGGTCGAGGCCGGTTTCGAGTCCGGGCACGCCTGCGGCAGGTCGCTGCGCACGGTGCAGTCCTGCGTGGGGCAGACCTGGTGCCGCTACGGCGTGCAGGACTCGGTGCGCATGGCGATCGACCTGGAGCTGCGCTACCGCGGGCTCAGGTCCCCGCACAAGCTGAAGGCGGCGGTCTCCGGCTGCCTGCGCGAGTGCGCGGACGCCCGGTCGAAGGACTTCGGCGTGATCGCCACGGCGAGCGGCTGGAACCTGTACGTCGGCGGCAACGGCGGCACCGCCCCGCTCACCGCCGACCTCCTCGCCCAGGACCTCTCGGACGCCGAGCTGGTCCGCCTCGTCGACCGGTTCCTGATGTTCTACATCCGCACCGCCGACCGTCTGGAACGCACGTCGGCCTGGCTGGAACGCATACCGGGCGGCCTGGACCACGTACGCGACGTCGTCGTGCACGACTCGCTCGACATCTGCGACGAACTGGAGTCCCTGATGCGGGCCCACATCGCGCACCACCGCGACGAGTGGGCCGAGACCCTCGCCGACCCCGAGAAACTCGCCCGGTTCGTGTCCTTCGTGAACGCCCCCGACACGCCCGGGCCGGTCGTCGCGTTCGTCCCCGACCACGAGGACCGCCCCCTGCTCGGCATCGGCCGACGGCCCCCGGGCCCCGCGGAACCCGCCCTGGAAGGACACGCCCGGCGATGACCCCGGCCCGGAGCCGGCCGGCCGGAGGATCCCTCACCGGCCGGCCCCGGGCGGGAACGCGGCGCTTCGCCCCGGGGCCGGGGCGGTGCCCGGACGAGTACGGGGTGCGCGGGGCGCCGTACGGGGCGGGGGCCGCGGCCGGCCGACCGCGGTGCGCGGGGCACCGTACGGGCGCGCGGGGCGCGGCCGGCCGACCGCTAATTCGGGTGCCGGGGACGCCCCGGGTCGCTACGCTGACAGCGTCCAGGTGCGCAGGTTGCGGCTACTTCTCCTACCAAGAGGGAAACGCGGGTTCGAATCCCGCCGCCGGCTCTCGGGCCGGTGTCGTCCAGTGGCCGAGGACACCTACGTCGCCGCCACCGACTTGATCTCTGGACACACACGTCGCCCGGTCCTTCACCGGCCGGGCCAGGAGGACGGCACCCCCGCACAGGGTGCCGTCCTCCTGTTTTCCGCGGTCCGGAGCCGGGGCCACCGCCGGTGAGGGTGGGCGGGCACAGGGCCCGGTTCCGGGGTCCGGGTCACGGGCCGGGCCGGGTCGTCCGGATCGTGGCGGGCCCGCGGCGACGGCCACGGCACCTCGCGGCGTCGTCGCACCACCCGCGTACGCCCCGCACGCGGGCCGTGCTCCGCCCGGCGGCGCACCGCGTCCGACGCCGCGGCCCGGTCCCCGGCGATCCGAACGGCCCGGCCTAGCGGTGGTCGCTGCCGTTCGACGTCACCGCCGCCCGGCCCGCCTCCAGGCGGGCGACCGGGATGCGGAACGGGGAGCAGGAGACGTAGTCGAGGCCGGCCTTGTGGAAGAAGTGGACCGACTCCGGGTCGCCGCCGTGCTCGCCGCACACGCCGAGCTTCAGGTCGGGGCGCGTCGCGCGGCCCGCCTGCACCGCCGCCCGCACCAGGGACCCCACACCGTCGGTGTCGATCGTCTCGAACGGGGAGACGCCGAAGATGCCCTTCTCCAGGTACGCCGTGAAGAAGGAGGCCTCCACGTCGTCCCGGCTGAAGCCCCACACGGTCTGGGTGAGGTCGTTCGTGCCGAAGGAGAAGAACTCCGCGGCCTCGGCGATCTGACCGGCGGTCAGGGCGGCGCGCGGCAGCTCGATCATCGTGCCGATGGCCAGCTTCAGCCGGGTACCGCTCAGCTCCTCGACCTCGGCGATCACCTTGTCGGCCTCGTCGCGGACCAGCTCCAGCTCCTGCACCGTGCCGACCAGCGGGATCATGATCTCGGCGCGCGGGTCGCCCTTGGCGGCCTTGCGCTCGGCGACGGCCTCGGCGATGGCCCGGACCTGCATGGTGAACAGGCCGGGGATGACCAGGCCGAGGCGTACGCCGCGCAGACCCAACATCGGGTTCTGCTCGTGCAGCCGGTGCACGGCCTGCAGCAGCCGCAGCTCGTTCTCGTGCGGCTCCTGCCGGGACTCGGCGAGGGCGACGCGCACGGAGAGTTCCGTGATGTCGGGCAGGAACTCGTGCAGCGGCGGGTCGAGGAGGCGGACGGTGACCGGCAGGCCGTCCATCGACTCGAAGAGCTGCACGAAGTCCTGCTTCTGCAGAGGCAGCAGCTCCTTCAGGGACTCCTCGCGCTCGGCCTCCGTGTCGGCGAGAATGAGCCGCTCGACCAGTTCGCGCCGGTCGCCGAGGAACATGTGCTCGGTGCGGCACAGGCCGATGCCCTGGGCGCCGAAGCGGCGGGCCCGCAGCGCGTCCTCGGCGTTGTCGGCGTTGGCCCGCACCCGCAGCCGGCGCTTGCGGTCGGCGAAGGCCATCATGCGGTGCACGGCCTCGACCAGTTCGTCGGCGTCGTCGGCGCCCGGGTGCATCCGGCCCTCGAAGTACTCCACGACCGGGGACGGCACGACCGGGACCTCGCCCAGGTAGACCTTGCCGGAGGAGCCGTCGATGGAGATGACGTCGCCCTCCTCGACCACGTGCCCGCCGGGGACGGTCATCCGGCGGCGCTTGGTGTCGACCTCCAGCTCCTCCGCGCCGCACACACAGGTCTTGCCCATGCCGCGGGCGACGACGGCCGCGTGCGAGGTCTTGCCGCCGCGGGAGGTGAGGATGCCCTCGGCGGCGATCATGCCGTCCAGGTCGTCGGGGTTGGTCTCGCGGCGGATCAGGATGACCTTCTCGCCGGAACGCGACCACTTGACGGCCGTGTACGAGTCGAAGACGGCCTTGCCGACGGCGGCGCCCGGGGAGGCGGCGATGCCCCGGCCGACCTGGCCGACCTTCGCGGCCTCGTCGAAGCGCGGGAACATGAGCTGCGCGAGCTGGGCGCCGTTGACGCGGGTGAGGGCCTCGGCCTCGTCGATCAGGCCCTGGTCCACGAGCTGCGTGGCGATGCGGAAGGCCGCGCCCGCGGTGCGCTTGCCGACGCGGGTCTGCAGCATCCACAGCCGGCCGCGCTCGATGGTGAACTCGATGTCGCAGAGATCCTTGTAGTGGTTCTCCAAGGTCTCCATGATGCCCATGAGCTGGTCGTACGACTTCTTGTCGATCTTCTCCAGCTCGGCCAGCGGCACGGTGTTGCGGATGCCCGCCACGACGTCCTCGCCCTGCGCGTTCTGCAGGTAGTCGCCGTAGACGCCCTGGTGGCCGGAGGCGGGGTCGCGGGTGAAGGCGACGCCGGTCCCGGAGTCCGGGCCGAGGTTGCCGAAGACCATGGAGCACACGTTGACGGCGGTGCCGAGGTCGTGCGGGATGCGCTCCTGGCGGCGGTAGAGCTTGGCGCGCTCGCCGTTCCAGGAGTCGAAGACCGCGCGGATGGCGAGGTCCATCTGCTCGCGCGGGTCCTGCGGGAAGTCCCGGCCCGTCTCGGTCTTGACGATCTTCTTGAAGCGGGTGACCAGCTTCTTGAGGTCGGCGGCCTCCAGCTCGGTGTCGACCGTGACCTTCTTGGCCTCCTTGGCCTTCTCCAGCGCGTCCTCGAAGAGGTCACCGTCGACGCCGAGCACGGTCTTGCCGAACATCTGGATGAGGCGGCGGTAGGAGTCCCACGCGAAACGGTCGTCGCCGGCCTGCCGGGCGAGGCCCTGCACGGACGTGTCGGACAGACCGATGTTGAGGACGGTGTCCATCATGCCGGGCATGGAGAACTTGGCACCCGAGCGGACGGACACCAGCAGGGGGTCGTCGGCCTGCCCGAGCTTCTTGCCCATCCGGCTCTCCAGGGCGTCGAGGTGCGCACTCACCTCGTCACGCAGTGCCGTCGGCGCCTCGCCACTGTCGAGGTAGGTCTTGCATGCCTCGGTGGTGATGGTGAAACCGGGCGGCACGGGGAGCCCGAGATTGGTCATCTCGGCCAGGTTTGCCCCCTTGCCACCGAGAAGGTCCTTGAGGTCCTTGTTGCCCTCGGTGAAGTCGTAGACGAACTTCACGCCCTCAACGCTCTGGCCCGGCTGAGCTACGTGGGGATCTTTGTTTTCCGACACGGGTCTCGACTCCTCGAGGACGCGGTGGCTGCCCTGACGTCGGGGAATGTACCCAGATCAAAGGCGTCTGGGTACGTCCGCCCGCGCGTCAGGGGCGAGTAACCACCCGGTCGCCAGCGGATCGAAAGTCACAGCTTGGCAAGCCGTCACCGGCATGGGTTTTCACTTCTTGAACGCACCGACCTCCAGGAGGCCGAGACGTACGCTCAAACGAGCGACTCTCGACACGTCTGAGTTCGATCGATGAACGATCATTGCATGGCACTGAGTGCCACCCTTTGAGAAGTGCAGCAGTCCGCATCACGCTCATCTGAGCACTACCACCATCAAGGGTGGCGAGAATCACGCTGCCACAGCCACCGGACTTACACCATTCGGACGCGGCGCGGGACGGAAGAGGACCGGGAAGCGGAAGCCGAAGCGGGACGGGAACGGGGGCGAGACAAGAGCACGGCCCGACGGGAACGGGACCGCGACGGGAGCAAGGCCCGACAGGGGCGGGACCGGCGGCCGAGACGGGACCGGCATCCGGGGGCGGAGCCGGAACCAGCAGGGGCACGGCATCACGGGCTCAGGGGTCACGGCATCACGGGCTCAAGGAGGCACGGCCGCCCCCGGCCTCACACCCCGAGCGCCAGCAGCCGCTCCTCCGCCCGCTCCGGCGCGTACAGGTGCTCCACGACCAGCGCGCCCGCGCCCACCAGGCCCGCCCGCTCCCCGAGCCGCGAGGTGACGACCTCCAGATGGGCGGTGGAACGCGGCAGCGCCCGCTGGTACAGCAGCTCCCGCACCCCCGTCACGAACGGGGTTCCGGCGAGATCCCCCGCGATCATCAGCACGCCCGGGTTCAGCAGCGTCACGACCGTCGACAGGACGTCGCCGACCTGCCGCCCCGCATCCCGGGCGAGCCCGACCGCCTCCGGGTGCCCGGACGCCAGCAGATCCCGCACGTCCGACCCCGACGCGGCCGGCACCCCGGCCTCGGACAGCCGTCGCGCCACGGCGCCGCCGCTCGCGAGGGCGGCCAGACAGCCGTAGGAACCGCACCGGCACAGCGCTCCGGCACCCTCCGGGACGCGGATGTGCCCGATGTCCCCGGCGCCGCCGTCGATGCCCCGGTAGATGCTGCCGCCCACCACCACCCCGGCGCCGATGCCCGTGGAGACCTTCACCAGGACGAACGCCGAACAGTCCGGGTGCCCGGTGCGCTGTTCGCCGTACGCCATGAGGTTCGCGTCGTTGTCGACCAGCACCGGCACGGGCCCGGCGCCGGTGTGCTCCGTGAAGGTCCCGGCGAGGCGGCCCCTGATGTCGTAGCCGTCCCAGCCGGGCATGATCGGCGGCTGGACGACACGGCCGGTGTCCGTGTCGACCGGCCCCGGCACGGCCAGGCCGATGCCGCAGACCTCGCCGGCCCCGCGCCCCGCCTTCCCCAGCAGGTCGGCGAACCAGTGGCCGAGCTCCGCGAGAACGATGTCAGGCCCGTCCTGGATGGCCAGCGCGCCGGAGTGCTCGGCCAGCAGCTCCCCGCCGAGGGACAGCACGGCCGCGCGGGCGTGGCGGGTGTCGAGGTCGGCGGCGAGGACGACGGCGTGTCCGTCGTCGAACTCCAGCGTGATCGCGGGGCGCCCGCCCTGCGGCGAGTCCACCGGCCCTCCGGCTCCCTCGCGCAGCCAGCCCGCGCGGAACAGCCGGTCGAGCCGCTGGCCGACGGTGGCCCGCGACAAGCCCGTGACCTGCTGGAGCGCGCCGCGCGTGGTGGCGCGGCCGGTGCGCACCAGAGCGAGCAGGTCGCCGGCGCTCGCCTGCCCGCCCCCCGCTCTGCCGGTCCTGCCCCTGAGCCCCGGTCCGGTCACGTCCACCCCCTCTGTTCCACAGTCCCTGCCTCGCACAGCGGGTTGTGCCTGCCCAAAAGACGCAACTGTACGGTAGCCACCGCCGAAGTGGCCGACCAGACGCCTTCCGGCCCGCGCGACACCGGACGGCGCCCGTCGAAGGGCCCCGGCCCGGCCCGGGTCGTGAGCGCCCAGCGGACCGGTTCTGCGTGGCCCTCCCCCTCCAGCCGCCCGGCCCTGTCCCCGGAGCCCGGCGCGGACGACATTCCCGTCCGCCTCGCCCTCGCCCGCCTCACCCTCGCCCGCTTCACCCGCACGCCGCAGTGAACGCGGGCCGTCCGCGCGGAACGGCGGTGGCCCCTCACCGGCTCCGCCCGCCCCCGCACGCGGGCCGTCGGCCGTCAGCCGCCGGAGGTGTCCAGTTCGGCGTCCTCGCCGACGCCCGCGCAGTCGTAGGGGTCCTTGAGCCAGCCGTCCGGCAGCACCACGCGGTTGTTGCCGGACGTACGGCCGCGGGGCCCGTCGGCGCCCGCCGGCCAGGGCTGGCCGAGGTCCAGCTCGTCGAGACCGGCGCGCAGCTCGGCCAGCGAGGACGTGACGGCGAGCCGCTTGCGCATCTCGGAGCCGACGGCGAAGCCCTTCAGGTACCAGGCGACGTGCTTGCGGAAGTCGACGACGCCCTTGGACTCGTCGCCCAGCCACTCGCCGAGCAGCGTCGCGTGCCGCACCATCACCTCGGCGACCTCGCGCAGCGCCGGGCGGGCGACGTCCTCGTCACGGCCCTCGAAGGCGGCGACGAGATCGGAGAACAGCCACGGCCGGCCCAGACAGCCGCGGCCCACGACCACACCGTCGCAGCCGGTCTCGCGCACCATCCGCAGCGCGTCCCCGGCCGACCAGATGTCGCCGTTGCCGAGCACCGGGATCTCCGGGACGTGCTCCTTCAGGCGGGCGATCGCGTCCCAGTCGGCGGTGCCGCCGTAGTGCTGCGCCGCCGTGCGGCCGTGCAGGGCGACGGCGGTGACGCCCTCGTCGACGGCGATACGGCCCGCGTCGAGGTAGGTGATGTGGTCGTCGTCGATGCCCTTGCGCATCTTCATCGTCACCGGCAGGTCGCCCGCGCCGCTGACGGCCTCGTGCAGGATCGCGCGCAGCAGGTTCCGCTTGAAGGGCAGCGCGGAGCCGCCGCCCTTGCGGGTGACCTTCGGGACGGGGCAGCCGAAGTTCAGGTCGATGTGGTCGGCGAGGTCCTCCTCCGCGATCATGCGGACGGCCTTGCCTACGGTCGCCGGGTCCACGCCGTAGAGCTGGATGGAGCGGGGCCGCTCGGTCGCGTCGAACCTGATCAGGCGCATGGTCTTGTCGTTGCGCTCGACCAGTGCCCGGGTGGTGATCATCTCGCTGACGAAGAGGCCCTTGCCGCCGCTGAACTCCCTGCACAGGGTGCGGAAGGGCGCGTTGGTGATCCCCGCCATCGGGGCCAGCACGACAGGCGGCTGCACGACGTGAGGGCCGATCCTCAGCGTCGGGAGCGGGAGCGTCGTCGTCGGTGTGGGTGCGGGCATGTCCCCCGTGTCACGCATGGGCATTGGCCCATTGTCCCGCATGCGGGCGGGTACCCGCGCGGAGGACCGTGCACGGATCATTAGTTAACCGCACTATCGACGTTACGATGGGAGACATGCCCGAGCAGAGCCACCGCCGACGGCTCGCGGTGCTCGCGATCTGCTGCATGAGCCTGCTGATCGTGAGCCTCGACAACACCGTCCTCAACGTCGCCCTGCCCTCGATGCAGCGCGAATTCCACGCGAGCACCTCCGGTCTGCAGTGGACGATCGACGCGTACACGCTGGTCCTGGCCGCGCTGCTGATGCTCGCCGGTTCCACCGCCGACCGCGTCGGCCGCAGACGGGTCTTCATGACCGGCCTGATCGTCTTCACCGCCGGCTCGGCCCTGTGCTCGGTCGCGCCGAACCTTGAGGCGCTGGTCGTCTTCCGGACGGTGCAGGCCGTCGGGGGCTCGATGCTCAACCCCGTCGCCATGTCGATCATCACCAACACCTTCACCGATCCCCGCGAACGCGCCCGCGCGATAGGCGTCTGGGGCGCGGTCGTCGGCATCTCCATGGCCGCGGGACCGCTGGTGGGCGGCCTGCTCGTGGAGTCGGTGGGCTGGCGGTCGATCTTCTGGATCAACCTGCCCGTCGGACTCGCCGCCCTCCTGCTCACCCGCCGGTTCGTGCCCGAATCCCGCGCCGAGAAGGCCCGCCGCCCCGACCCGGTCGGCCAGGTCCTCGTCATCGTCCTCTTCGGCAGCCTGACGTACGCCATCATCGAGGCCCCGAACACCGGCCCCGCCGTGGTGCTGCCCTTCGGCTCGCTCGCCCTCGCCGCCCTCCTGGCCCTCCTGTGGTACGAGCCGCGCCGCGCCGAACCCCTCATCGACCTGCGGTTCTTCGGCTCCCTCCCGTTCAGCGGCGCCACCGTGATCGCGGTCGCCTCCTTCGCCGCGCTCGGCGGCTTCCTGTTCCTGTCCACGCTCTACCTGCAGAACGTGCGCGGCCTCGACGCCCTGCACGCCGGGCTGTGGATGCTGCCGATGGCGCTGCCGACCTTCCTGTGCGCGCCGGTGTCCGGCCGGCTCATCGGCACCCGCGGCCCGCGGCTGCCCCTGGTGATCGCGGGCTGCGCGATGACGGCCAGCGGGCTGCTGTTCGCCCTGGTCGAGGCCGAGACCGCCAACGCCACCCTGTTCACCGGATACGTCCTCTTCGGCATCGGCTTCGGCTTCGTCAACGCCCCCATCACCAACACCGCCGTGTCCGGCATGCCCCGCGCCCAGGCCGGAGTGGCCGCCGCCGTCGCCTCCACCAGCAGGCAGCTCGGCCAGAGCCTCGGCGTCGCCGTCCTCGGCGCGGTACTCGCCTCCGGCGTGGGCTCCTCGCCGTACCGGGACGCCTTCGTCGCCGCGGCACGGCCCGGCTGGTGGATCCTCACGGGCTGCGGATTCGCGGTGCTCGTCCTGGCCGCCGTGACCACCGGCACCCGAGCCCGCCGCACCGCCGAACGGACCGCGCGTCGCCTGGAGTCGGCCGAGGTGCAGGAGTCGGCGGGCGTGAGCGCGTGACACCCGGCGCCTTGTGCACTGCGTACTACGCACCAGCCCCGCGCTCCGTCCTCCGTCCTCCGTGCCCCGGAACGTGTCCGGCGAGCCCCCCGCGTCTGCGGCCCGCCCCGTCCGCGCGGCCACAGCTTGGTCAACTCCGCGGGGCTGGTCCCCCGTTGACGCCGGTCATGAGGCACACTCCCTCTCGTCCTTGTCCGCCGTAACCGGAGGCGTCATGCCCCAGATCGACACGAGCAAGGTGAGCCGCTGGGACCAGCACGGCAGAGAGCACGTGGTCCGCGTCCAGCGCACCGGAGCCCAGCGCACCATCGAGTGCGACACCTGCGGCTGGAGCCGGGGCGCGCAGTTCCTGCCCTGGCTGAAGGCCCAGGAACACCTGGCCGAGGAGCATCGGGCGACGGTGGACCCGACGGAGGCATGACGGAGACCCCGGGCCCGGCCCCTCGGCCGCGTACGACGGGCCCGCGGGCGAACGACTCCGTACGCCGGCGGCTCCCCGTGCCCGGCGGCTCCCCGTGCCCGGCGGCTCCTCATGGCCGGAGGCTCCCCGTGCCCCGGCGGCTCCTCATGGCCCACGGTTCCTGATGCCCGGAGGCTCCTCGTGCCCGGGCGGCTCTCCGTGCCCTGGCCGCCTCCGCACGCCCGGCGCCTCCGCTGCCGGTGCCGGTGCCGCTGCCGGGCGGCCTCGGCCCGCCGCCGGGTGCCGCCGAAGCCGCTCTCCCGGGCCTCTCTCCCGCGTCTCCCTCCCCTCCTCGTCCGCGAACCCCCTTGTGAGGGCGCTTCCGGCGCGGTCAGGATGCTGCGGTGACCTCCTCCGCCTTCCCCGCCGCCTCCCCCGCGTCCGCCGGGTCCCCCCATGTGCGCGCCTACCGGCCCGCCGACGGCACGGCCCTCGACGACATCTGCATCCGCACCGCGCACAGCGGCCAGGACAGCCGCCCCGTGTACGCGGACCCGGCCGTCGTCCCGGCGGTCTTCGCCGCGCCGTACGTCCGCCTGGAGCCGGAACTGGCCTTCGTCCTGGACGACGGGCAGGGGCGGGCCGCCGGTTACGTCATCGGCGCCGCCGACACCCCGGGCTTCGCGGCGGCCTTCCGCAGCGAGTGGCTTCCGCTGGTCGCGGACCGCCATCCGGCCCCCGCCGGGCCGCCGGTCACCCCCGACGAGGTGATGCGGGGGCTGCTGCACGACCCGGAGCGCATGATCGTGCCCGAGGTGGCCGCGTACCCGGCGCATCTGCACATCGACCTGCTCCCCGAGTGGCAGGGGCGCGGCTTCGGGCGCGTCCTGATGCGCACCCTGCTGCGGGCCCTGCGGGACAGGGACGTGCCGGCGGTCCACCTGTGCATGTCCACCGCCAACGTCGCGGCCCGCGCCTTCTACGACCGGATGGGCTTCCACGAGATCGATGTGCCGGACCCGGGCCCCGTCGCCTATCTGGGCCGGACCACGGCCGACGCCGACCGTCTCTGACTCCTGCTGGCACGGCCCGGCAGGCCCACGCCCCCGCACCACCGGGTCCCCTGGTGTCGACTCCGGTCCGCGGGCCCGCCCCCGACCGCGCCCCCGGGGCCCCGGGGCCCCGGGGCCCCTGCCACCCGTACGCCGCCTCCGCCCCGGGGCCGCCCCCGCCCCCACACGCGGAAGCGCCCATCCGCTCCCGGCCGGAGCCGGGGAAACGGATGGGCGCCCCAAGGTGCCGGAGGGAGGAGAACCCCCCGCCGGCCCGCGGACTCAGCAGCCCACGAGCCGCGAGGCCAGGTAGCCCTCGATCTGGTCGAGGGAGACCCGCTCCTGCTTCATCGAGTCGCGCTCGCGGACGGTCACGGCGTTGTCGTCCAGCGTGTCGAAGTCGACGGTCACGCAGTACGGCGTGCCGATCTCGTCCTGGCGGCGGTAGCGGCGGCCGATCGCGCCGGCGTCGTCGAACTCGATGTTCCAGTTCTGCCGCAGCGCCTGGGCGAGCCCCTTGGCCTTCGGGGACAGCTCGGGGTTGCGGGACAGCGGCAGCACGGCGACCTTCACCGGGGCGAGGCGGTGGTCGAGGCGCAGCACGGTGCGCTTCTCCAGCTTGCCCTTGGCGTTCGGGGCCTCGTCCTCGACGTAGGCGTCGAGGAGGAACGCCAGCATCGCGCGGCCGACGCCGGCCGCGGGCTCGATGACGTACGGCGTCCAGCGCTCGCCGGCCTCCTGGTCGAAGTAGGAGAGGTCCTGGCCGGAGGCCTTGGCGTGGGAGGAGAGGTCGTAGTCGGTGCGGTTGGCGACGCCCTCCAGCTCGCCCCACTCGCTGCCGCCGAACTGGAAGCGGTACTCGATGTCGGCGGTGCGCTTGGAGTAGTGGGAGAGCTTCTCCTTGGGGTGCTCGTACCAGCGCATGTTCTCTTCGCGCATGCCGAGGCCGGTGTACCAGTTCCAGCGCTGCTGCATCCAGTACTCCTGCCACGTCTCGTCCTCGCCCGGCTTGACGAAGAACTCCATCTCCATCTGCTCGAACTCGCGCGTGCGGAAGATGAAGTTGCCGGGCGTGATCTCGTTGCGGAAGGACTTGCCCATCTGGGCGATGCCGAAGGGCGGCTTGCGGCGCGACGTGGTCTGCACCTGGCCGAAGTTGGTGAAGATGCCCTGGGCGGTCTCGGGGCGCAGGTAGGCGACGGAGCCGCTGTCCTGGGTGGGGCCGAGGTGGGTGGAGAGCAGGCCGGAGAACTGCTTGGGCTCGGTGAACTGGCCCTTGTTGCCGCAGTTGGGGCAGTTGATGTCGGCGAGGCCGTTCTCGGGCGCGCGGCCCTTCTTCTCCTCGTACGCCTCTTCCAGGTGGTCCGCGCGGAACCGCTTGTGGCAGGAGGTGCATTCGGTGAGCGGGTCCGTGAAGGTGGCGACGTGGCCGGAGGCGACCCACACCTCGGGGGCCAGGATCACGGACGAGTCGATGCCGACGACGTCCTCGCGCGA
>DASTDN010000411.1:0-2698 GCA_035710365.1 Streptomyces sp.
CCGAAGAACTGGAGCAGCCCGAGGTCCTTCCAGTCGCTGAGGCCGGAGTTGAGGCCGACGACGGGGATGCCGGCCTTGGTGGCCTTGGCGACGGCGCCCTTCATGGCGTCGGGCTTGGCGAGGGTGACGGCTATGCCGTCCACCTTCTGGTCTATCGCGTTCTGCACCAGGTTGGCCTGGTTGCCGGCGTTCGGGTCGTTGGAGTAGACGAGCTTGATGTTGTCCTTGGCGGCGGCGGCCTCGGCGCCCTTGCGGACGATGTCCCAGAAGGTGTCGCCGGCCGACTGGTGCGTGACGAGCGCGACCGTCATGCGGGGCGTGGTGGCCTTGCCCGCGGAGGCGTCGGCCGCTCCGTCCTCGGCCTCCTTTCCGCCGGAGTCGCTGGAGCAGCCGGCGAGGGTCAGTGCCGCAGCCGCGGCCAGGGCCAGGGCGGGGGCGAATCTGCGGGAGCGGGCGGGGGAAGAGCGGTCCATCTGTCCTGCACCTCACTGAGCGACGGGGGGAGACGGCGAAAGGGACGGACCACAGGGGCCCGAAGGGCCCGTGGGCCCGGGAGTCCCAGGTCGTGCGTACCGTCCGGCACGGCTGTTGCGCTGCGACGCGATCCAAGTCCCTGACACGCCCGCTGTCAATACTTTGTCAAGACATCATTTCACCAACAGGTCCGAATGTCAGTACAAACTATTGACAGCGGGGCCCGGCGGGACCTACACCTGAGAAGCGGCAGGCCCCCGCCCAGGACACCGTCACGGGCCCCGCAGTCAGAGGAGCGTCGCGCATGGCCGAGTCAAGCCAGCCCTTCGACCTGATCACCATGGGCCGCATCGGCGTCGATCTCTACCCTCTGCAGACGGGCGTACCCCTGTCCAGGGTTGAGACCTTCGGGAAATTCCTCGGCGGCTCCGCGTCCAACGTCGCGGTGGCCGCCGCGCGCCTCGGCCGGAACTGCGCGGTGATCACCCGGACCGGAGACGACCCGTTCGGCGCGTATCTGCACGAGGCTCTCAAGGAGTTCGGTGTCGACGACCGCTGGGTCACCCCGGTCGCCGCGTACCCGACGCCCATCACGTTCTGCGAGATCTTCCCGCCGGACGACTTCCCGCTCTACTTCTACCGCCGCCCCAAGGCCCCCGACCTGGAGATCCACCCCGACGAGCTGGACCTGGACGCGATCCGCGCGGCCCGTGTCTTCTGGGTGACCGGCACCGGCCTGAGCGAGGAGCCGAGCCGCACCGCCACCCTCACCGCGCTCGCGGCCCGCGCCCGGGCGGGCATCACCGTGTTCGACCTGGACTGGCGGCCGATGTTCTGGTCCGACCCCGGCGCGGCCCGCCCGCATTACGCCGAGGCCCTGCGCCACGCCACGGTCGCCGTCGGCAATGTGGACGAGTGCGAGATCGCCACCGGGGTCCGTGAACCCCGTGCCTGCGCCGAGGCGCTGCTCGCGGCGGGCGTGGAGCTGGCGGTCGTCAAGCAGGGCCCCAAGGGCGTGCTGGCCGTGCACCGCGACGGCTCCGAGGCCCAGGTGCCTCCGGTGCCCGTGGAGGTCGTCAATGGCCTCGGCGCGGGCGACGCGTTCGGCGGCTCGCTCTGCCACGGGCTGCTGGCGGGCTGGGACCTGGAGCGGATCATGTGGCACGCGAACGCCGCGGGAGCGCTGGTCGCCTCCCGTCTGGCCTGCTCGTCCGCGATGCCGGCCGAGTCCGAGGTGGCCGCGCTCCTGGAAGGTGCGTGACCCGTGCCCGCGGCCGACAGAGCCATCTGTGAACGGACGGAGCCCGTTGTGACGCTCAGCATCCCCGACCTCACGGCGGTCAGGGCCCGCCGCCCGGAGGCCGTCGCCGAGGCCGCCGCCCGTCGCGCCCGCCGCCCGCTGATCGGCGGGAGCGGCAGGCTGATGATCGTCGCGGCGGACCATCCGGCGCGCGGCGCGCTCGGCGTCGGCGACCGCGCCCTGGCGATGGCCAACCGGACGGACCTGCTGGAACGGCTGTGCGTGGCGCTGTCCCGGCCCGGCGTCGACGGGGTGCTCGCCACCGCAGACGTGCTGGAGGACCTGCTGCTGCTGGGGGTGCTGGAGAACAAGGTCGTCATGGGCTCGATGAACCGCGGCGGCCTCGCGGGCGCCGCGTTCGAGATGGACGACCGCTTCACCGGGTACCGCGCCGAGGACCTCGCCCGGTTCCGCCTGGACGCGGGCAAGCTGCTGCTGCGCATCGACTACGACGACCCCGGCTCGCTGGCCACGATGGAGTCGGCGGCCCGCGCGGTGGACGAGATGGCCGCGCGGCGCCTGCCGGTGTTCGTGGAGCCGTTCCTCTCCCGCCGCGTGGACGGCAGAGTCCGCAACGACCTGTCGGCCGAGGCCGTGACCCGTTCGGTGGCCATCGCCTCGGGCCTGGGCGGCACGTCCGCGTACACCTGGCTGAAACTGCCGGTGACGGACGACCCGGACGACATGGCGGAGGTCCTCCAGACGTCCACGCTGCCCGTGGTCCTGCTGGGCGGGGAGGTCGGCGGGGACCAGGAGGGGGCCTACGAGAAGTGGCGCAGGGCGCTGCGGCTGCCCGGTGTGCAGGGCCTGATGGTGGGCCGCTCCCTGCTGTACCCGGCGCGGGGCAGCGTCGAGACGGCGGTCGACACGGCGGTGAGCCTGCTGTGAGCGCCCCGCGGGGACGGCGCGGGGCGCTCGCCCGCC
>DASTDN010000412.1:0-32736 GCA_035710365.1 Streptomyces sp.
GACCGTCTTTCAGGGGCCCGCGTGGGAAACGTGGACCCCGAGAGCTGCTGCCCCTGTACCACCGGTGCGTACTGCGTGCCGCCGCTCACCGTGTTGGTGACCGTGCCGGAGTACGCCCCGGCCCGGTGCTCGCCGGGGGCGATCTCCGACAGCAGGGTGCGCAGTTCCTCCGCCGCCCCCGGGTCGGACAGCAGGGTGAGGCGCAGGCGGGTGCGCCACGCGTCCTCGATGTCCGCGGCCGTGGCCTCGTCCGCCGCCTCGCGTGCGGCCAGCAGCTCCGCGCGCGAGGCGGTCAGCTCGCGTTCGACCGTCGTCTCGTCCTCGGCGCCCGCGAAGAACCGGGCCAGCCGGTCCCGCGCACGCGTCCACGTCTCCGACACCATGAGCCCCACCAGTGTGGTGGCCCCGGACGCCGCCAGCGCAGCCAGTTCGGCTTCCACTGAACCCCCTCGTGTCCCTGGTCTGTTGAGCACGTGCCAGTCACGGTAGAGGACACGACAGGGGCCGGTCACGGGGCGAGGGCGGCGCTGTCCTCCCGTGCGGTGGCGACGGCCCGCGCCAGGTCCTCCAGCAGGCCCCGCAGCTCCGCCAGGGTCGGCGCGTCGGCGATGCGGCCGTCCGCGATCTTGCGGGTGGCCTGCGGGATGCGCAGGCCCCCGGGGAGTACGGCCGCGCCCATGACGGTGAGTGTCTGGGTCAGCCAGGCCCTGGCGTGGTCGCCGCCCGTGACGGCCGGGGAGGCACTCACCAGGGCGACGGGCTTGTCGGCGATCTCACCGCCGCCGACCAGCCACTCCAGCGCGTTCTTCAGCACGCCGGAGGTGCCGTGGGCGTACTCGGGTGTGGCGATGAGCAGGCCGTCGGCCGCCTGGACGGCTGCGCGCAGGTCGGCCACGCACCCGGGCAGCGCGGTCTCCTCCACGTCGGCGTTGAAGAAGGGCAGGCGGTCGAGGCCGGGATCGACGGTGATCTGCCACGGGGGGGCGAACAGATCGGTGGCCGACCGCAGCACCGACGCGTTCAGCGACTTCTCCCGCAGGCTTCCGCACAGGGCGAGTACCTTCATTCGCACACCTTACGCTCGGAACGTGACGGGCAGTGAGGACAGGGCCCGGGAAACGGTGGAGGGGCGGTACGAAGGCTCGGCGGCGAGGGCCAGGTCCGGCAGCTTCTCGAAGACCAGCGGGACCGCGATGCGCGCTTCGAGACGGGCCAGGGTGGCGCCCAGGCAGTGGTGGATGCCGTGGCCGAAGGCGAGGTGGCCGCGGTCGCCGCGGGTGACGTCGAAGGCCGCGGCGTCCGGGAAGCGGCCCTCGTCCCGGTCGGCGGCGGCCACGCCCAGGGCGACGGCCTCGCCCGCCGGGATGGTGACGTCGCCGACGGTGACCGGTTTGCGGGTGAAGCGCCAGATGGCGTTCTGGATCGGGCCGTCCCAGCGCAGCACCTCCTCGACGGCGTCGGGCCAGCGGTCCGGTTCGCGCCGCAGCAGGGCCAGCTGTTCCGGGTGGCGCAGCAGGGCGAGGACGCTGCTGCCCAGCAGGTTGACCGTCGTCTCGTGGCCCGCGGAGAGCAGAAGCGCGAGCATGGAGACGAGCTCGTCCTCGCTGAGGCGGTCGGACTCGTCCCGGGCGGCTGTCAGCGCGGACGTCAGGTCGTCGCCGCCCCCGCCGCGCTTGCGGGCGACGAGGCCGGCGAGGTAGGCGTGGACGTCCTGGAAGGCGGCCATGGCCGCGTCCCTGCTGTCCTCGTCGTTGCTCATGACGGCCTCGACGTCGCGCCGCAGCCGCTCGCCGTCCTCGGCGGGCACGTCCAGCATGTGCCGGATGACCTCCATGGGCAGCAGCGCGGCGAACTCGGTGGTCAGGTCGGCGTGTCCGGCGCGGTCCCCGGTGCGCCGCAGGAGGCCGTCCAGCAGGCGGGTCGCGGTCTCCTCGATGCGGGGGGCGAGGGCCTCGATGCGGCGCGGCGTGAACGCCTTGGAGACCAGGGCGCGCAGCCGGGTGTGCCGGGGCGGGTCGGAGACCAGCATGGAGTCGCCCATGCCGATCACCACGTCGCCCGTGACGGGCACCCGCTGCTCCTGGAAGGCGGTCCAGGTGCCCGCCATGTCCTTGGAGAAGGAGTCGTTGTCGAGGAAGGCGCGGCGGCAGTCGTCGTAGCGGGTGAGCAGCCAGGCCTCCACTCCGCTGGGCAGGGTGATCCGGTGCGCGGGTGCCGCCTCGGACAGGGCGGCGTACGCGGGGTAGGGGTCGGCGACGAACTCGGGGGTGAAGAGGGCGGGGGTGGCGGCGTACGGGCAGGCGTTCACGGTCGGGTCCATTCGGGGGCGGGGGCGGGGCCGGAGGGGGGAGGCGTCACCAGGTGACGGGGAGTTCGCGGACGCCGTAGAGCACCATGTCGTGGCGGAAGGGCAGTTCGTGGACGGGCTTGACGGGGGTCAGGCCCGGCAGGCGGGCGAAGAGGCCGCCGAAGACCTCGGTGAGTTCGACGCGGGCGAGGGTGGCGCCGACGCACTTGTGGAAGCCGTGGCCGAAGGCGAGGTGCCTGCCGTTGTTCTCGCGGTGGATGTCGAAGGTGTCGGCGTTCTCGAAGACGCTCTCGTCGCGGTTGGCGGCGTTCAGCATCACCAGCACGCCCTCCCCGGCCCGGATCAGCCGGCCGCCGATCTCGACGTCCTCGGTGGCGGCGCGGGGCAGGCCCGCGTGGTTGATGGAGAGGTAGCGCAGCAGTTCCTCGACGGCGGCCGGCAGCAGCGCCGGGTCGTCCTTCAGCTCGGCGAGCTGGCCGGGGTGCTCGAAGAGGGTGACCGTGCCGATGCCGATCATCTGGGCCATGGTGTCGTAGCCCGCGAGGAGCAGCAGGGCGGCCATGCCGACGAGTTCGCCGTGGTCGAGGCCGCCGTCGGCGGAGCGGGCGACCATCCGGCCGAAGAGGTCCTCGGACGGCTTCTCCTCCTTCGCGGTCACCAGCCGGTCGAAGTACGCCATCAGCTCACCGGCCGCGCGCACCGCCTCCTCGGGCGGCGTGGTGCGGTCCAGGACGGTGTCGGTGAGGGACACGAACAGGACGTGGTCCTCGAAGGGCACGCCGAGGATCTCGCAGATGGTCATGGCGGCCATGGGCAGCGCCAGTTGCCGCACCAGGTCGGCGGAGCGGCGGCCGTCGGCCGTCATGTCGTCGACCAGCCCGTCGAGGATGCGGCGCATCGTGGGCCGCAGCGCCTCCATCTGGTTGATGAGGAACTCGCGGGTCACGGTGCGCCGCAGCCGCCCGTGGTCCGGCGGGTCGGCCTGCATGAAGAAACCGGGCGGCGGCGGTACGTCCCCGGTGACGTACGTGGGGAAGCCCGGGGTGCGCGGGTCGGAGCTGAACCCGCGGTGGGTGAGGACGGCCCGTACGTCCTCGTGGCGCGTGACGACCCACGCCGTGTCGCCGCGCGGGGTCCGTACCCGGAAGACGGGCCGCTCGGCGGTGAGCTCCCGGTAGCGGGGCGGCGGGTCGAGCGGGTGGGAGCGGGGCATCGGGAACTCGGGCAGCGTGGCGGTCATCGCGGTGACTCCGTACGGGTGACGTCGTGGGCGCGGGCGGGGAGGGGCGGTCTCAGGGGGCGGCGGTGTCCGTGATCAGGGGGACCAGGGCCTCGGCCAGCGGGTCGAGGGCGGGGTGGTCCCACATGAGGGTGGGGTCGACGGCGATGCCGTAGTGGTCCTCGATGTCGGCGCACAGGCCGAGGACGTACACCGAGTCCAGGCCGTACTCGGTGAGCGGCAGGTCGTAGCGGATCTCCTCGGCGGGACGGCGGACCTGTTCGGCGACGCGGTCGCGCAGCCACTGGCGGACCTCGTCGGCGGTGACCGGCACGGGCCGGGTGAGGGAGTCGGACATGGGGTTCCTCCAGGCGGTTTCAGGCCCCGGTGGGCCGGCGGTCGAGGTCGAAGGTCAGGCCCGCGTCGAAGCGCCGGAGCAGTTCGGCGTGGAGCGGTTCGGCCAGGGCGGCGGGCAGCGGGTCGCGGTGCCGGTCCAGGTGCGCGCCGAGGCGGTGCAGGGCGGCCAGCGCGACGGCCGGATCGGTGCCGAGGCCGCCCTGCCACCAGGTGTTGAGGCAGGCGGAGGCCGCGAGGACGCCGGTCCAGCGCCCGGCCAGGCCGAAGACGTACGGGGTGGCGGCGGGCCCGGCGTCGGCGGGGCCGAGGCCGCTCGCGTCGGCGGCGAGCGCGTCGAGTTCGCCGCGCCAGGTCCTCGCCGGGTCCGTGAGCGGGTCGTCCGGGGGTGCGGCGGCGAGGCCGTCGGTGAGGGAGCGGGCGAGCGGGTCGTGCCCGCCGGCCGTCAGCGCGAGCCGCTCGAACCGGAACGCGGGCAGGGCGTGCCGGGGCCGGAAGGTCTCCGCGGGGAGCGCGTCGGCCCGCTCGGCGTGCCAGGTGCGGCGGGCGGTGAGCGCGAGCTGCGGCAGCAGCGCCGACAGGCAGGACACCCGGGAGGCGTGCCCGAAGGCGGAGGGCTGCACGTCCCGCAGCAGTTTCTGGAACAGGGCGTGGTCGCCGCCGCGCAGGTAGAACTGGGAGCCGAGGAGGTCGGAGAGGCGGTACACGGCGCGCATCAGCACGGCCGGGACGAGGGCCTTCACGGCGGAGGCGTACACGCCGGCCCGGGCGGGCGCGGTGTGGGTGGCGCGGGCGGCGACGGTGGTGAAGACGTCGGCGAGCAGCAGGTCGGCGAAGGCCTCGGCGAGGACGGTCCTCGACAGCGGCAGGTCGGCCGCGGTGCCGCCGTAGAGAGTACGGCCGCGGGCCGCGCGCAGGGCCGTGCGCAGGGCCGTGTCGAGCAGGCCGATCGTCATGCCGGGCAGGGCGACGCGGGTGGCCTGGAAGGAGCGCAGGGCGGTCTCCACGCCCCGGCCGGGGCCGCCCACCACGCTGTCGGGGGGCACGGGGCAGTCGGTGAACTCGACGCCGCCGAGGGGTACGCCGCGCATGCCCGCGGTGCCGTACCGGTCCAGGTGGCGTACGGCGGTGGCGGGCAGGACGTCGGTGTCGAGGAGGAGCTGGGAGTGGCTGCGGCTGCCGGGGGCGGGGTCGGTGCGGGCGAAGACGACCATGGTGCCGGCCCGCCGCAGGTTGGCCACGACCTCCTTGCGGCCGTTGAGGAGGAGGCGGCCGTCGGGCCCGGGCAGGGCGGTCAGCGAGGCGCGGGAGAAGTCGTTGCCGTGGGCGAGTTCGTGGTAGGCGCAGGCGGCGCGGGAGCCGGACAGGAGTCGGCCGGCGAGCCGGGCCCGCTGGGTCGCGCTGCCCGCCGTCCAGACGTTGACGGCCGCCATGAAGGAGCCGGCGCCGTAACCGAGGCCCAGGCAGGGGTCGCGCCGGTAGACCGCGCGCATGACGCCGACGAGGTCTTCGAGTCCGGTGAACCGGCCGCCCAGTTCCCGGGGCACGAAGTGGGCGTTGAGGCCGTACTCGGTCAGCAGGTCCTCGCCCGCGGTGAGCAGGGCGGCCCGCTCGTCGGCGGCGACGACGGCGGCGCGGCCCACCGGGTTCGCCGGGTCGGCCGCGTCGCCGAGGAGTGCTTCGAGGTGTCCGGCCGCCGCGCCGGGCGCGAGGGGCTCGGAGAGGGTCGGCGTCATGCGAGCGGCTCCTTCACCGGGTGCGCGTGCCGGGGGTCTTCGGCCGGGCTGGGCAGGGCCGCGAGCAGGGGTTCGTACGCGTCGTCCGGGGCCTGGCGGCCGGGGACGAGCAGTTCCAGGGCGCGTTCGGCGGCGGCCGTCAGGCGCGGGGCGCGTACGGGGTCGCCGGGGGCGGCGGCCAGCAGGTGGACGGCGGCGGCGCCCGCGAAGCACAGCTCGTAGCGGCGGGCCAGGGCGAACGCCTCGGCGGGGGTGTCGCGGGCCGCCGCCGGGCGCAGCGCCGCCATCGCGCCGGCGAGGCGGGCGGTCTCCTCGGCGAGTGCCGTCGCGGCGGCGTGGGCGCGCGGGTGTCCGAGGAGCCGTTCGACGGCCGTGGGGAGGGCCTGGACGACGCTGCATCCGGTGCGGCTCGTCAGGCGCAGCGCGGCGTGGTCGAGGGGCGGCAGGCCGGTGCCGAGGGCGGCGGCGAGGCCCGGCCCGTCGTGCCTGCCCTCGCGGGCCAGGCGGGCGAGGACGGGGAACTGGGAGATCAGCGCGGAGCGGTTGACGGCGGTGGTGCCGTCGAAGACCCCGACGATGCGGTGGTCGCGCTCCAGTTTCTGGAACATGCCGTGGGCGTGGAGCCCGGTGAGGTAGCCGCGGGCGCCCAGGAGTTCGGCCAGCTCGTCGATGGTCTGCTGGACGATGTCGGGCACGCCCGCCTTGGCCACGGCCGACACGACGCTCATCTCGCCGGTCAGGCAGTGCGCGGAGCGTGCGGCGAGGAGGGCCGCGGCGTCGGCGAGTTCCAGGGAGGCGGCGGCGCGGCCCAGGACGCGGCGGGCCAGCGGCAGGCGCAGCAGTGTGGTGCCGTACAGCTCGCGTCCGGCCGCGAAGGCGTGCGCCAGCCGCAGGGCGTGCTCCCCGGCGCCGAGCGAGAGGGCGGTGCACACGGTCCGGGTCAGTTGCAGGGACCGCAGCACGATCTCCAGGCCCTGCCCGGGGGCGCCGGTCGCGGCGTCGGCGGGTGTCCCGGCCCCGGTGAAGCGGATGCCGCTGATGTCGGCGCCCCGGATGCCGTGCGTGGGTTCCTTGGGCAGGGCGCTCCAGCTTCCCGGCGGGAGGCGGGACTTGTCGACCAGGAAGATGCTGAAGCCGCGGGGCCCGCCGTCGGGCGAGGTGCGGGCGAGGACGGAGACGAGGTCGCCCCGGGTGGCGTTGTTGACGGGCCATTTGGTGCCATCGAGGCGGTGGCCGCCGCCCGGCCCGTCGGGGGTGGCGGTCAGCCGGCCGGCGAGCAGGTCGCTGCCCCGGCCCGGCTCGGTCAGTCCCCAGGACACCACCGCGTGCTCGTCGAGGACCCGGCGGGCCAGGGCGCGGCGCTGCCGGTCGTCGCCCGCGACCCAGGTCGGGACGGAGCCCAGGTACGTCTTGCCGTGGGCGACGGCGACGGTCACGTCGCGGCGGGCCACGGCACGCAGCGACGCGAGGAGTTCGGGCAGGCCGCCCCCGGCGCCGCCGAGCGGGGCCGGGACGTAGGCGCGGGCGAGGCCGCAGGCGTCCAGGACGGCGCAGGCCTCGGCGGGGAACTCCTCGCGGGCGTCGAGCCGGGCGACCTCCTGAGGGGAGAACGGGCCGGGCCGCTCCCCCCGGGCGGCGGCGTTCATCGCCGCCTCCAGGGCGTCGGGGAGGCCGCGCGGCCAGTGCGCGACGGCGGGGGCCGCCGCGGTCACCGGCCCGCCTCCGCCACCGCGTCCCGGACGGCGGGGTCGAGGTCCTCGTACAGCGGGGCGAGGGCGCCCTGGAGGAACAGGCCGCGCATCTCGGAGCGCTGCACCTTGCCGCTGGTGGTCTTGCGGACGGCGCCGGGGCGCAGCAGGACGAGTCCGGCCGGGCGCACCCCGAACTCGCGGGAGACGGTGGCGCGCATCTCCACGGCCAGTTCCCGGTACTGCTCCTCGGTGAACCGGCCGCGGACCTCGTGCAGGACGACGATCTCCTCGTGCGGCACGGGCACGGTGAAGGCGGTGCCGGCGAGGGTGGCCAGGGGTGCGTGCGTGAGGCGCAGTTCGTGCTCGATGTCGTGGGGGTAGAGGTTGCGGCCGTGCACGATGAGGAGGTCCTTGCTGCGGCCGGTGACGTACAGCTCGCCGTCCAGCAGGGCGCCGAGGTCGCCGGTGCGCAGGTACGGGCCGTCGCCGTCGGCGGTGCGGGCGCGGAACGTGGCGTCGGTCGCGTCGGGGCGTCCCCAGTAGCCGGTGGCGACGCTGGGGCCGCGCAGCCAGATCTCGCCGGTGCTGCCGTCGGGCAGCACCCGGTGGTCGGCGGGGTCGACGATCCGCACGTCGAAGTCGGGCGCGTCGCCGCAGCCGACGAGTTCCCGTACCGGCCCGGCGGGTGTGGCGGGCTCCAGGACGTGCTTCTCCAGGGCTCCCGGGTCGACGCGTTCGACGCGCGGCGGGCGGCCCGCGCGGCCGGAGACGTAGACGGTGGCCTCGGCCATGCCGTAGCAGGGGGCGAGGGCCTCGGCGCGGAATCCGGCGGGCGCGAAGCGGGCCGCGAAGTCGCGCAGGGTGGATGCCTGGATGGGTTCGGAGCCGTTGGCGGCGAACCGCCAGCGCGACAGGTCGAGTTTCTCGCGTTGCGCGTCGGTGACGCGGCGCAGGCACAGTTCGTACGCGAAGTTGGGCGCGGCCGAGTAGCCGAGGTCGTAGTCGTCGATGAGGGCCAGCCACTGGTGCGGGCGCTTCAGGAACGCCATGGGGGACATCAGGGCGCAGTGGCTGCCGAGGAACAGACCGGGCAGTAGCTGACCCATCAGGCCCATGTCGTGGTAAAGGGGTATCCAGCCGCCGAAGTTGGTGTCCTCGGTCAGGCCCAGCGCGCCGCGCAGGCTGTCGGCGTTGTGGAGGAGGTTGCCGTGGTCGACCATGACGCCCTTGGGGTCGCCCGTCGAGCCGGACGTGTACTGGAGCAGGACCAGGTCACGGGCGGTGGCGGGGGGTTCGCGCCACTGGCCGGCGTCGCCGAAGCCGTCGGTGTCACTGGCGGTGACATCGATGCCGAGACCCTCCGTCCCGGCCCAGGCGCGGGCCTCGGCGAGCTGCCCGGTGTCGGTGAGGGCGACCCGTACCCCGGCGTCGGCGGCGATCCCGGTGACGCGGCGCTGCTGGTGCTGGAACTGGCCCGGCATCGGTGAGGGCACCGCGACGACGCCCGCGTACAGGCAGCCGAGGAACGCGGTCGCGAAGGGCAGGCCCGGCGGGTGCAGCAGCATGACGCGGTCGCCGGGCGCGCAGCGCTCCTGGAGCCAGGAGGCGACCCGGCGGGCCTCGGTGTCGAGGGCGGCGTAGTCGAGGGTGCGGGCGCCGTCGGGCGCGCCGGGGTCGTGGACGAAGGTCAGGGCGGTGCGGCCGGGCCGTTCGGCGGCGTGCCGGCGCAGCAGGTGCAGGGCGCTGGGGTCGCGCAGCAGGGGGGAGCGGGTCATGGTGCGGTCCTCTCGGCGTGCGCGGGCGGGTGGGCGGCGGGCGGAGCGCCGACGGGCGGATTCCCGGCGGGGCCGCCGCCCGTGGGGCCGCCGCCCGTGGGGCCGCTGTCGGCCGGGGGGCGGGCGGCCGGCCGGCTGCCGGCGGGCAGGTAGGCGATGGCCTCGAAGTAGTCGAGGTAGCGGCCGATCAGCTCGCGGTCCGGCGGCAGGCAGGTGATGCCCGAGCCGTCGAGGGCGGCGCGCAGGTGGTCGGTCCCGAAGACGGGCCTGCTGCCCCGGTAGCCGAGGTCCTCGGCGGGCAGGTCCGGCCCGAACAGGGGCAGGAAGCGGGCGAGTTCGTTGTCCTCGCCGCGTTCGGTCGCCGCCGTCAGCTCGGCGTACCAGTCGGCGTACGGCAGCCGGCGCAGCGGCCGGCCGCACTCGGCGAGCAGGTCCACGAGCCGGTCCCAGGGCAGCGGGTGGGCGCCCGGCAGATTGAAGGAGGTGCCGTGCCACTGCCCGCCGAGCGCCACGTGGGCCACCGTCGCCGCGCAGAAGTCGACGGGTGTCATCTCCAGGTGCACGTCGAACTCCAGGGCCGCGCCGAGCTGCACGCATCCCTTGACCACCGCGTTGAGGAAGGTGTCCGTGGCGCACGCGCCGGTGGTCTGCGCGCCCGTGATCTGTCCGGGCCGGTACACGCAGGTGGGCAGGCCACGCGCGTGGGCCTGCGCCATCATGCGGTCGCCGACCCACTTGGTCTGCCGGTAGCCGCCGACCACTCCCACGGGGTCGGTGGCCGCGTCCTCCGCCCACCGGTGCGCGCCGGGCCGCCCGGGGTAGACGGCGAGCGAGGACACGTAGTGCACGGGCTTGACGCGGTGCCGTCCGGCCAGCCGCAGCACTTCCCGGGTGCCGAGGACGTTGACCGGTTTGAGCCTTCGGTAGGGCAGCGCGTAGCTGGACCAGGCGCCGTTGTGGACGATCATCTCGACGTCCCGCGCCAGCCGCCCGTACGTGGCCCGGTCGACCCCGAGGTACGGCCGGGCCAGGTCGCCGGGGACCCCGGTGAAGCGGGCCGCGTCGCCCTCGCGCCACACCCCGTACCGCCGCATCGTCGCCCGCACCCGGTCGGCGGCCAGGCGGGGCGTGTCGGCGCGGACCAGGACGTACAGGTGGGCGGCGGACCGGTCGAGCAGCTCACGCATCAGGAAGGCGCCGGTGTAGCCGGTGCCGCCGGTGAGCAGGACGGTGCGGTAGGGGCCGGGGGACGGGGGTGCCGCGCCCGGTTCGGGAACGATGTCGGCGGGGAGCACGGCCTCCGCGGCGAGGTCGTCCCCGGCGAGGGAGCGGGGGTGTGCGGCGGGGGCCGCGGTCCGTCCCGCGGCGGCTCCGGCCGGCAGGGGTGCTCCGGGCCCGGCGGGGGCCGCGGGGGCGGGGGCCGCGCCGAGGTGGCGGGCGAGGCGTTCCACCGTCGGGTGGTCGAACAGCCTGCGCAGGGTGATCTGCTCGCCGGTCGCCTCCCGCAGCAGGGCCGCCGCCCGGACGGCCGCGAGGGAGTCCCCGCCCAGCTCGAAGAAGTTGTCGCCGGCTCCGACCCGGGAGACGCCCAGCACCGCGCCGAACGCGTCGGCGACCTGGATCTCCAGGGGGGTCGCCGGGGCGACGTAGGCGGTGCCCGCCGGGTCGTCGTCCGCCGGAGCGAGCGCCGGGAGCCGGGCGCGGTCCACTTTGCCGTTGGGCAGCTTGGGCAGTCCGGGCAGCACCACGAAGCGGGCCGGGACCATCGCGTCGGGCAGCCGCTCCCCCGCGAACTGCCGCAGCCGGGCGCGGAAGGCGGCCCGGGTGGTGCGGGCGAGGGGGTCGTTGGCGGTGTGCGCCGCCGCCGGGGGCACCGCGGAGGGCCCGGGGACGGGCGGGTGGGGGGCAGGTCGCTGCATGGGGGTCACCGCTTCCTCGGTTCGAAGACCGCGTCGAACGCGCCCGCGCCGCCGGAGCGCGACGGGGAGAGCCGGACGGCGCGGCCGTGCCGCTCGCCCAGTCCGGCGAGGTCCTCGGGGTGCGGCGCCGTTTCGTCCGGCACCTCCCACAGGGCCTTCTCCAGGTCCCACGCGGTCTGCCCGGCGTCCGGCCCGCCGTGCAGCAGGGCGAGTGCGGCCAGCGGCCGGACCAGCCGCCGGTCGGGCAGCGCGCTGACGGCCAGCGCCCGCTCCGGGGCGGTACCGGCGAGGAGGTCCTCCAGGGCCTCGATGCCGCCCACCTCGGACCAGTCGAGCCGCTTGCCGTCGAGGCCCAGGCCGAAGTCGAGGTCGAGACCGGTGCCGGAGGCAGGGCCGGGGCCGGAGGCGGCGCCGGGGCCGGTGGTGAGGCCGTCGCCGGGGGTGCGGTCGGGGCCGTACAGGGTGACGTCCCAGCGGAACCGGGTCAGTTCGTTGGCGCTGCGGCCCCGCTTCAGCTCGATGCGCAGTCCGGCGCCGTGGGCGGCCGCGACCTCCTCGAAGAAGGCCGGGGTGAGGCACAGTTCGCGTTCCTCGGCGAGGGCCCGGGACGCGGCGGCGGCCACCTCGGGGGCGGGGGTCAGGGACGCCGAGCGGCGGATCTGGGTGTCGGCGTGGAAGGCGGCCAGCAGCGTCAGGTCCCGGACGTCGCCGACGAAGACCGCGCCGCGCGGCCCGGCGACCCGGAGCGCCTCGGCGAGCACCCTGCGCAGGTAGTCGGGGCCCGGGAAGTACTGCACGACGGAGTTGAGCAGCACCAGGTCGGCCGCGCCGTCCGGCAGTCCGGCCAGGGCCGTCGCCTCGCCCTGGCGCAGGGTGACGTGTCCGGGCGGGCGTCCGTCGGCGGCGACCGACGCCGCGGCGGCGGCGAGCGCGGCCGGGGAGAGGTCGATGCCGAGGTAGGAGTCGGTGCCCGGGGCGAGTTCCCGCAGGTAGAGGCCCACCCCGACTCCGACGTCGACGATCCGGCGGGCGCCGATCGCCCGGATGCGCCGTACGGTGTGCCCGAGCCACTCGCGCATCTCGTGCGGGGGGATGGGCCGCTTGGTGTACGTGCTCAGCCAGCCGGCGAAGTCCCGCTCGTCGTCACGGACGGGGTCCGCGGGACCGGCGAGGTCCGCGGAGCCGGGGACCGCGGGACCGGGGTCCGCGGGACCGGGGACCGCGGGACCGGACTCGGCTCCGCCGGGCGCGGGCGCGTACGCCCCCTCCCACACCTCCCGCCACCGTTCGACGTGCGTGCGCTCGAACCCGCCTTCCCCCTCGGGCCCGTCCCCGTCCCCGTGCCCGTCGCCCTGCCCGGCCGGGGCGACGTACGCGACCAGTTCGGTGGGGCCGCCGCCCCCGCGCTGCGCGGCGACGACCGCGACCGAGGCGACCTCGGGGTGCCGGGAGAGCACGCTCTCCACCTCGTCGGGTTCCACACGGTGGCCGAGGATCTTCACCTGCCGGTCGATCCGGCCGAGGAACTCCAGCGTGCCGTCGGCGCGGCGGCGCACCCGGTCGCCGGTGCGGTAGCAGCGTCCGTCCAGGGTGGCGAGGAAGCGTTCGGCGGTCAGGTCGGGCCGGCCGAGGTATCCGGCGGCGACGCCCTCGCCGCCGATCCACAGCTCGCCCGCGACCCCGAGGGGCGCCTCCCGGCCGTCGGGCGCCACGACGCGCACCCAGGTGTTGGCGAGGGGGCGGCCGATGGGCAGCACCGCGGCGTGGACGTCGCGTTCGCGGTCGAGTTCGTGCGCGGTGGACCAGATGGTGGTCTCGGTCGGCCCGTACATGTTGAAGACGCGTACCGAGGGCAGCGCGGTCAGCAGCCGCCCGGCCAGCCCGGACGGGAAGGCCTCGCCGCCGACCAGCAGGGCGCGCAGCGGGCGCAGGGCCTCGACGGCCTCCGGCTGTGCCGCGACCGCCGCGAGGAAGGAGGGGGTGGCCTGGAGCAGGGTGGTCCGGTGCCGGGGCAGCAGCTCACACAGGGAGCCGGGGCCGTCGGCGGGCGTGAGCCGTTCGATCATGCGCTCGGGGCCGACGGCGACGGTGGCGCCGCGGGTGAGCGGCCACAGCAGTTCGAGGACGGAGATGTCGAAGGACACGCTGGTGAGGGCGAGGACGACGTCGTCGGGGGTGAGGCCGACGCGCCGGTCCATGGCGGTGAAGAAGTTCACGGCGTTGCGGTGCCGCAGGACCGTGCCCTTGGGCCGGCCGGTGGAGCCGGAGGTGTAGATGACGTAGACGGGGTCGGTGGCGGCCGGGGGGTCGTTCAGCGGTCCGGCGGGCCGGGCGGCGATGCGGGCGGCGTCGCGGTCGAGCCGTACGACGGCCCGCGCGGGCAGCAGCTCTTCGAGGACGGCGGGCTCCTCCTCCGGCGCGGCGGGCGGGCCGAGGACCAGGCAGTCGAGGGCGGCGTCGTCGGCGATGTGGCGCAGCCGGTCCGGGGGGAAGCCGGGGTCCAGGGGGACGTACGCGGCTCCGGTGCGGGTGACGGCGAGCAGGGTCACCACCAGGTCGGCGCTGCGGCGCACGCTCACCCCGACCCGCCGTCCGCGCCGGGCGCCGAGGGCGCGCAGGTGGTGGGCGAGCCGGGCGGCCCGCTCGCCGAGAGCGGCGTAGCCGAGCCGGTCGTGGCCGTCGTCCACGGCGAGGGCGTCCGGGGTCTCCTCGGCGCGGCGGGCGATCAGGCCGGGCACGGTCGCGTCCGTGTCGAACGGTACGGCGGTGTCGTTCCAGAGGCGGGCGAGCGCCCGCTCGTCCGGGCCGCGCAGGTCGGCGGGCGGAGCGGCCTCCGGGTCGGCGGCGAGCGCGGCGAGGGCGTGCGCGTAGTAGCCGGCCAGGCGGGCGCAGAACTCCGGGTCCAGCCGGGAGACGTCGCAGTCGAGCCACAGCCCGAGGCGGCCGCCCGCCGGGTCGACGAGGAAGTTCGCGGCGAGCGGGAAGTCCGTCTCGGCGATGCCGAAGCCGTCCTGGATGGCGGCGTCCGAGCCCCACCGCTGGTGGAAGTCCATGAAGTTCACGTACGAGTCGAGAGCGAGGTCCTCGTGGTCGCGCAGGACGCGGGCGTACGGGTAGCGGCGGTGCGGCAGGGTGCGCCGCTCGTGGGCGTGGACGCGGTGGGCCAGCTCCAGCCAGGTGCCGTCGGTCACGGTGAGCCGCAGCGGCAGGGTGTTGAGGAAGACGCCGACGGCCCGGTCGCCGCCGTCCTCCTCCAGGCGGCCGTGGGTGACGACGCCGGTCAGCACCTCGTCGCCCGGGGTCACCGTGTGCAGCACCACGGCGTGCGCGGCGGCCAGCAGCGACTTGACGGGCAGTCCGGCGGCGCGGGCGGCGCCGGTGAGGCGGGCGGCGGTGGCCCCGTCCAGGGGCACGTCGAATCGCCGGTGCCGGGGGCCCGTACCGGGGCCGTCCGCGCCGCGCACGGGGTCTTGGGACCTGGCGGGCAGGGGGGAGGCCTCGGCGCCGGCCAGTTCCCCGGCCCAGAACTCCCGGTGTTCCGTGCGCCCGGCGGCGGCGCGTTCGGCGGCGACGAAGTCCCGGAAGGCGGAGGGGATCTCGGGCAGGAACAGGTCCTCGCCCGCCAGCGCGGCACGGTAGCGCCGTACGGCCTCGTCCAGCATCACCGCGTCGCTCCAGCCGTCGAGGACGACGTGGTGCTCGACCACGCCGAGCTGGAAGGAGTCCTCGGTCAGCGGGTGCGCGGTGAAGTGCAGCAGGGGCGGCCGGGTGAGGTCGAAGTCGTGGTGCTTGGCCTCCTCCGCCCACGCGGCCAGCGCGGCGTCGCGCGTCCGGGTGTCGGCGCCGCGCAGCCCCTCGTCCACGGTGAGGGGGACGCGGACGTCGCGGTGCACGAGTTGCAGCGGCTCGCCGAACCCCGTCACGCGGAACGAGCTGCGCAGCGCCGGATGGCGCCGGGCCGTGCCGTCGAGCGCGCCCTGCAGCAGGGCCTCGTCGAGGGGCAGGCCGACCCGGACGCTGGTGACGACCCGGTAGACGGAGCTGCCCTCCTCGTACGCGGCGTGGAAGACCATGCCGGCCTGCATGCTGCTCAGCGGGTGGGCGTCCTCCAGCCCGGCGGGCAGCAGCTCCCGGTCGGCGGCGGACAGCAGCGAGAAGGGCGCGACGCGGGTGCCCTCCGCGCCCGGGGTGCGGGGGGCGTACGGCCGGGTGCGCCGGGCGAGGGCGCGCGCGGTCGGCGCCTCGTACAGCTCGGGCAGGTCGAAGGTGAGCCCGGACCGCTCCAGCCGGGTGCGCACGCGGATGCTGAGCAGGGAGTCGCCGCCCAGGGCGAAGAAGGAGGTGTCGGGGTCGACGGCGGGGACGCCGAGCACCTCGGCGTAGGCGTCGTGCACGAGGGAGACGGCACCCGGGTCCGGCTCCGCGGCCGACGGCACGGCGCCGGCCGAGGGCGCGGGCGCGGGCAGGGCCCGCCGGTCCACCTTGCCGTTGGGCAGCAGCGGCAGCGCGTCGAGGAACACGAAGGCCGCGGGCACCAGGTGCGAGGGCAGCCGCTCGCGCAGGGCCGCCGACAGTTCCCCGGCCAGCAGGGTCTCGCCCGCGTCCCCGGTCACCTCCTGGTCGCCCGGGACGACGTGGGCGACGAGGTGCCGTTCACCGCCCGGTCCGCGCGGCGCCGTGACGACCGCCCGGTCGACGCCGGGCAGCGCCAGCAGCGCCGACTCGATCTCGCCGGGCTCGACGCGCAGGCCGCGCACCTTCACCTGGTCGTCGACGCGCCCCCGGTACTCCACGACCCCGTCCGCGCGCAGCACCGCGAGGTCCCCGGTGCGGTAGAGCCTGCCCGCGCCTTCGCCGGGCGGGGCGCCGAACGGGTCGGTGACGAAGCGTTCCGCCGTCTGCTCTGGCCGGTTCAGGTACCCGGCCGCGACCTGGACGCCGCCGATGTGGAGTTCCCCGGGCACGCCGAAGGGCAGCGGTTCGCCGCCCGGGTCGAGGACGTACAGGCCGGTGTTGGCGACGGCCCGGCCGATCGGCACCGGGCCGTGCGCGTCGCGTTCGGTGCAGTGCCAGTGGGTGACGTCGATGGACGCCTCGGTCGGCCCGTAGAGGTTGTGCAGTGCGGGCGCGCCGGGACCGGTGCCGTGGACGGCGAAGAACCGGGCGACCGTCTCGGGCCGCAGCGCCTCCCCGCTGCACAGCACGCGCCGCAGCCCCGGCAGCGCGGCGGCCTCGGGCTCGGCGAGGAAGAGGTCCAGCATCGGCGGCACGAAGTGCGTGGTCGTGACGCCGTGGGCGCGGATCTCGGCGGCCAGCGCCCGGGGGTCGCGGTGCGCGCCGGGCGCGGCCAGGTGCAGCCGGGCCCCGGCGAGCAGCGGCCAGAAGAACTCCCACACGGACACGTCGAAGGTGAAGGGCGTCTTCTGCAGCACGCACTCGTCGGCGCCGAGCCGGTACTCCTCCTGCATCCACAGCAGCCGGTTGACGACACCGCGGTGGGGCACGGCGACGCCCTTGGGGGTGCCGGTGGAGCCCGAGGTGTAGATGACGTACGCGATGTCGTCGGGGCGGCCGTCCGGGATGGCCCGGCGGGGCGCGGGCAGGCCGGGCAGCAGCCGGTCCACGGCGAGGACGTCCGCGCGGGTCCCGGTCAGGCCGTCCGCGAGCGCCGCCGTGCTGAGGACGAGGCCGGCCCCGGCGTCCTCGATCTGGAACGACAGGCGCGGCAGGGGCAGTGCGGGGTCGAGCGGCAGGTAGGCGGCCCCGGCCATCAGCACGGCGAGCAGGGAGACGACGAGGTGCCCGGAGCGTTCCTGGTGCACTCCGACGACGCTGCCCGGTCCGGCCCCGCGGCGGCCCAGTTCGGCCGCCAGGCGCCGCGCCTGTCCGACGAGCTGCCCGTAGGTGAGCCGGTCGTGGGCCGTCTGGACGGCGACGGCGCCGGGGGTGTCCGCGGCGCGTATCGCGACGAGTTCGTGCAGGCGGGAGGCGAGGTCGTAGGGGCGGGTGCGGGGCGCCCCGGCGGCGAGGACCGCGCGGCGCTCCGCGTCGTCCATCAGCGGCAGCCGCCCGACGGGCCGTTCGGGCCGGGCGAGCGCGGCGCGCAGCAGGGCGAGCAGGCGCCGGCTGTGTTCGGCGGGGGCGCCGGGGGCGTGCCGCCGCGGGTCGGCGTCGACGTTCAGCCGTACGCGGGTGCCCCGGGCGTCGGAGAAGAAGTCGAACTGGAGGTCGTCGACGGGCCCGGAGGACAGGTGGTGCGCGGTGCTGGTCACGTCGCCGAAGCGCAGGTCGGCGTCGAAGGTGACCACGTTGACGGCGGTCCCGGCGAGTTGTCCGCGCCGGCCGTCCGGGAACAGCTCGCGGTGCAGTTCCTCACCACGGAAGCGCTGGTGGCGCAGGGCCAGGCCGAGTTCGGCCGAGACGGTGGCGACCAGGTCGGCGAAGGGGGCGGAGCGCGGCGCGGCGATCCGCACGGGCAGTTCGTTGGCGAACATGGCGGGGGTGGCGAGGGCCGCGGCGGACGGCCGCGCGGGCAGCGGCAGCCGCAGCAGGGTCTCCTCGCTGCCGGTGAGCCTGCACTGGTAGGCGGCCACGGCGGCGACGAGCAGGGCGGACGAGCGGACGCCGAGCCGCCGGGCGGCGTCCGCGAGCAGCGCGGTGTCGGCGTCGGTGAGGTCCGTGGTGCGGCGCGACACTCCCCCGCCGGGCCGGGTGGCGGGGCCGGGGGCCGGCTCGCCGAGGCTCACCGGTTCGGGGCGGCCGGCGTGGTGCCGCAGCCAGTGGGCGCGGTCCCGGTCGTGGGCGGGCGAGGCGGTGTACGCGCCGTCCTGGCCGAGGAGGTGCCGCAGCGGCAGGGCGCGGGCGGCGGGCGGTTCGGTGCCGGCCGCGAGCGCGCCGTAGACCTCGGCGACGCGCCGCAGGTGGACGGTCTGGCCGAGGCCGTCCATGACGAGGTGGTGGTAGCGCAGGTACAGCAGCCGGACGCCGGGCGCGGCCGTGACGAGGACGTGCCGGATCAGCGGGCCGGTCAGCAGGTCGACGGGGCGGGCGAGGTCGGCGCGCATCCACGCCTCGGCGGCGGTCCGCGCGTCCGCGCCCCCGGGCGCCTGCGCCAGGTCGGCCAGCTCCAGGGGGTCCTCGGCGACGGGCGCCACGGTCTGGCCGGGCAGCGGGCCGGTGTCGTCCAGTCGTACCCGCAGCGCCTCGGCCTCGGACAGCGCGGTACGCACCGCCCGCCGGAGCAGCGCCGGGTCGACGGGGCCGTGGAACTCCAGGAAGCTGGCGCAGTTGTAGCGCGGGTCGGCCGGGTCGAGCTGGTGGGCGGCCCACACCCCGAGCTGGGCGGCGGTCAGCGGCAGACGTGGTCCGTGGCTGGCGTCTGGCATGTCGATGGGTTCTCCCCCGTTGCGATCGCTGCCGCCGCTTCGGCGCATTCCATGGGAATCCAAAACTGCCAAATGCCCTGGAATTCAGCCACTACTTGTTCGTGCAGTTGACCGGCGCTCGCCGAATGGGCTACGACGGTCGATTCGGGGGTTTTTTCCTTATGGTCGGCAGAGCGACGCCGGAGGCGTACTAGAGAACGCCTCCAGGCCGGCCCGTCGGCCTTGACCCCTGTGCCGGGCGGTGCGTCAGATGGTCGCCCGAGCGAGCAATTTGAGCCAACAGCCGAAACAACGGGGGCAAGCGTGAAGGTGCATGGCCGCGCGCAGGAACAATGGCTGATTCGACAGAGATTGCGCACAGTGTCGCACGGTCACAACGGTCTGATAATCCTCGAAGGAGCACGAGGCTCCGGAAAAACGGAATTGCTCCGTCAAGTTTCCGTGACGGCCGCGCAGAGCGGCTTCGCCGTCATGAACGGGCCATTCGGCGACCACAAGAGGCTGCTGCTGGCCGCCGCGCTCACGGACCGCGCGGACCACCCGCCCGCCCCGGAGTCCACCGGCCGGGCCCCCCACTCGGGCACCGACCTGCTCGACGGCATCCTGGCCACCGAACTCGGCTACCCGGCCGCCTCGGAGGCCCGGCCCGTGCTCGTCGCGCTCGACGACGTCGCCTGGGACGACCCCGACGTCCGCGCGGCCCTGGCCCGGCTGCCGCTGCCGGGGACGGCGCACCGCGTGCTGTGGCTGCTGTCCGGCACGGGCGGACCCGCCCCGCAGACGCCGCTCCACCACCCGGGCACGGACCGCGTCACCCTCGGCCCGCTGCGCCGCCGCGACGCCCTGCGGCTGGCGGCCGACCGGCTGGACACGGCACGCGCGTCCGCCGGCCGCGACGACGCGCAGCGCCCGACGGCGGGCGGGCCCGGCGCGGCCCACGAGACCGTGACCGCGGCACGGGGCGAGGACGCCGGGCCGGGTGACGAGACGGTCGGCGCCCTGGTCGAGGCCTGCGGCGGCCACCCCGCCCTGCTCGTCGCCGTACTGGACCGACTCGTCGCGGACCGCGCGTACCCCGGCACCGGCGGACCGCTCCCGCCCCGCATCCTGACCGCGCTCCTGCGCGAGGACCCCCGCCTGTCCGCCCGCACCCGGGGACTGCTCCGCACGGTCGCCACGCGCCCGCGCCCGGTCCGGACGCGGGAGCTGGTGAACCTGCCCCACGGCCGGGCGGTCCCGCTGCTGGGCTCGGTGCGCGAGGCGACGGAGGCCGGGGTGCTCGTCATGGACGGCGACCGCCTCGCGTTCCGCCACGCGCTGCTGCGCAGGGCGGCGGCCCTCCTGCCCCCGCGGGACACCCCGCCGCCCCCCGGCCCCGGCACCGGCCCGGACACCGCCGCGGCCGCGGGCCCCGAGGACGAGACCGGCAACCTGAGCCCCCGGGAGGACGCGATAGTCCGCCTGGTGGCCCAGGGCCTGACCAACAGTCAGATAGCCACCCGGGTCAACCTCTCACCGCACACCGTCAACTTCCACCTGCGGAAGATCTTCCGGAAGCTCGGCGTCTCCTCGCGCGTCGAGCTGGTGGGGACCCGTCTGCGCACCACCACCCGTCCCCCCACACAGGAGAGCAGGGCAGCACATGCGGGATGACCAACCGGCAGCGGCCACGACGACGAAACCGGCCCCCGACGACGGCACCCCCGCGGGACCGCGGACGGCGATGCTCTGGGTGGCGATGGCGGCCACCTTCCTGGCGATGATGGACTCCTACATCGTCAACGTGGCGATCCCGTCCATCCGCGCGGACCTGGACGCCTCGGTCTCCGCGGCCGAGATGACCGTGGCCGGCTACATCCTGATCTACGGCCTGTTCCTGGTGACGGGCGGCCGGCTGGGCGACATCGTGGGCTACCGCCGCATGTTCCTGACGGGCCTCGGCCTGTTCACGGCGGCGTCCCTGGCCTGCGGCATCGCCCCGACCCCCGAACTGCTGATCGTCTTCCGCTGCGCCCAGGGCCTGGCGGCGGCGCTGTTCTTCCCGCAGATCCTGTCCATCATCCAGACGACGTTCGACGGCGCGCGGCGGGACAGGGCACTGGCCCTCTTCGGCGTCACGATCGGCCTGGCGGCCATCAGCGGCCAGTTGATCGGCGGCGTCCTCGTCCACCTGGACCTGTTCGGCTGGGGCTGGCGCCCGATCTTCCTGGTCAACCTCCCCCTGGGCCTCGCGACGATCGCGGGCGCCGCCCTCACGATGCCCGGCGTCGGGGGCACCCGTCGCCAGCGCCTCGACCTGCCCGGCGTCGGGCTGCTGACAGCGGCCCTGCTCCTGCTGACCTTCCCCCTCGCGGAGGGCCGCACGGCGGGCTGGCCGGCGTGGTGCTTCGCGATGATGGTCCTGTCGGTCCCGTTCTTCGCGGCGTTCGCCCTCTGGGAGGTACGGCTGTCCGCCCGCGGCGGCCAGCCCCTGATCAGCCCGTCCCTGCTGCGCCTGCGCGGCTACCGCTCGGGCAACGCCGTCTTCCTGGCGTTCTTCGCCGGCAACGCGGGCCTGTTCTTCGTCCTCGCCGTCCAACTGCAGAGCGGCCTCGGCTACTCGGCGATCGAGTCGGGCCTGCTCTTCGCCCCCCTGGGCATCGCCTTCACGGCGACCTCCCTGTACGTCCCGAAACTCATGCCGAAACTGGGCCTGCACATCCTGACGGCCGGCTACGGCCTCAACGCCCTCGGCTACCTGGCACTCCTGCTGACGGCCTGGGCGGCCGGCGACTCGGTCTCCGGCCCGCTGCTGGTCCCCGCCCTGGTGGTCATCGGCATAGGCCAGGGCCTGGGTGTGAGCCCCCTGCTGGGCACGGCCCTCGCCGAAGTCCCGCCGCAGGAGGCGGGCAGCGCGGCAGGCGTCCTGGAGACCACGGGCCAGCTCGGCATGACGACCGGCATCACCCTGGTGGGCCTGCTGTACTTCACGACCCTCGGCGACCTGCCCGGCCGGCACGACTACACCCACGCGTTCACGGTGACCCTGGCCCTCAACCTGGCCCTGTCACTGCTGGCGATGCTGTGCGTCCCGCCCCTGCGCAGGGCGGCGGCAGCGGCAGCGGCGTAGGAGCCACCGGCAGGGGAGGCGTGAGGGCTCCGTCCCTCCCGCCTCCCCCAGGGCCGGTACCCGAGGCGCCGCACCCCGCACCGCCGGTGTGAGGGTGCGCCGCCGGGCTCACGAGCACGACGCCACGGCCCGGGGGCGGGGGCCTCACTGCCCCCAGGCGGCCAGCAGGTCGCCGGGCCCGTAAGCGGCGTCGAGCCCCGGACAGCCGACCCCGCTGCGCGAGACCGCCACGACCGGCACCGGCTCACCGGTCAGCGCCGCCCGGTGCCGGTGGAGAGCCGCCAGGTCGTGCCGGTCGAACGGGGACCGCTCCAGCCACTTGACGGAACCGACGAAGACGAGCTCCCCGGCGACCGGGGCCCGGTCCGCCCCGACGACGTCGATCTCGACGTCGTTCGTACGGGTCCAGTAGCCGCCCACGGCGGGCGCCGCGGGGAGCCGGCCGTCGGGCAGCAGCCGGGCGAGCGCCTCACGGACGAGCGGCTCGACGGCCCGGCCGCGCCAGCTCGTCCAGTTCTCCCGGATCCGCGCGAGGGTCAGATCGCCGCGCCCCCGCTCGATCTCCGGCAGGGACGGGCCGAGCAGATGCAGCCAGAACCGCAGGTAGGGATCGGCCACCCGGTAACGGCGGTCCTTCGACGGGCGCAATGACACGGGCAGCTCCGCGGCGACGACCCGCTTGCCGGTCAGCAGCTCCAACGCCCGCTGCAACGGCGTGGCCCCGATGCCGCCGGCCGCGCGGGCGATATTGGTGAAGGTCCGCTCGCCACTGCCGATGGCCGCCAGCACCGCACGCGCCTGGGCCTGCGGCGGAAACTCGGCGGCCAGCGAACGCTCGGCCGAGACCAGCAGGGCCGAGACGGGATCGTCGAGGGCCTCACCGAGGAAGTCCCACAGCCCCGCGCCGTGCGGCCACTCCGCGCAGATCAGCGGCAGCCCGCCGGTCACCAGCGCGGCATCGAAGGCCTCAGCCGGCCCCAGCCCGAGCATTCGGCCCACCTCGGCGGGGTTCAGCGGCCCGAGCACCATCTCCCGGCCACGCTGGTGGAAGGGCCGCCCGTAGCTGTTCAGGGCCTCCATCATCGACAGGTCGGAGCCGATGAGGACCAGCAGCACCGGCCTGGTCTCCAGCACCCGGTCCCAGGCCCGCTGCAGCACCCCCTCGAAGGCACCGCCGGCATCCATCAGGTAGGGCACCTCGTCGATGACCAGCACACTCGCCCGGTCGGCCGGCAGCGCCGCGGCCAGGACGTCGAACGCCGCGTCCCAGCTCTCCGGCCGCGCGGCGGCCACCAGTTGCGCCAGCGGCAGCGTCGACACCCGGGCGTCCCGGGCCAGCCGCGCCAGGTCGTCCCCGGGGGAGGCGCCGGTGGCCGCGTAGAACAGGAACGGGGCCCCGCAGCGCTCCACGAACCGCTCCACCAGGCGCGACTTGCCCACCCGGCGTCGCCCGCGCAGCATCACACACCGCCCGGGCCGCTCCCCACCGAGCCCGGCCGCCACCTTCCGCAGCTCCCGCTCCAGTGTCGCCAGCTCCTGCCGACGGCCCACGAAATCCACCACGGCTGCCGACCTCCACTCACGGCACTAACGTCATCGTTACTAACATAAACGTTAGTAGCTCCATGGGCCAGCCGCCGCCCCGGCCAGGAAACCCGACGCTTCACCCTGCGCAGCCGGGGGTCCACCCACGGGGAGGTCGACCGCCTCGGCATTCCGGCTGTCGCACCGGCCTGGGTGTGGTTCAGTCAGCGCCGCAAGCCTTGGTGCCGTCGCCGTGAGGCGCGTCCGCCGGGGGCCCGGGAGGCCCGGCGGACCGGCGGGGGCCGGGCCCCCGCCGTGGGTGGGCGGTCGGCGGGTCAGTAGCGTGTCGGGCAGGTGTCGGCAGGGAGGGTCTTCGGTGAGTACGTGGACGCGGTGTTTCCATCCCGTTTCCCGGGCCCGGGCGCGGCTGGTGTGCTTTCCGCACGCGGGGGGTTCGGCGAGTGCGTACCACCCCCTGTCCGCCGCGCTGGCCCAGGAGGGCGTGGAGGTCCGGGCCGTTCAGTACCCGGGGCGGCAGGACCGTTTCCGGGAGGCTCGTGCCGAGCGGGTGGACCAGGTCGTGGATGCCGTGGCCGCGGAGCTGCGCCCGGTGCTCGCCGACGGGCTGCCGTTCGGGCTCTTCGGGCACAGCATGGGCGCGGTGCTGGCGTTCGAGACGGCGCGGCGGCTGGAGGGGGACGGGCGCGGGCCCGCCGTCCTGTTCGTGTCCGGGCGTCAGGCGCCGTCGCTGCCCTGGCCCCCGCCCGGGGGGCGGAGACTGGGGCACGCCGACGACGCGGCGCTGGTGGAGGAGGTGCGCCTCCTGTCCGGACAGCAGGCGGAGGCGCTGAACCACCCCGGGCTGCTGCGGCTCACCCTGCCGACCCTGCGGGCGGACTACCGGCTGCTGGAGGACTACGCCTACGTGCCCGGGCCGGAGCTGGACTGCCCGGTCGTCGCGCTGGCCGGGGACCGCGATCCGCGGGTGGCCGTCGACACCGTCGCCCGGTGGGAGCGGGAGACCCGGGCCGGATTCGCGATGCGGGTCCTGCCCGGCGGCCACTTCTTCCTCGACGAGCACCTGCCGTCCGTGGCGGAGACGGTCCGCTCCCGGCTCTGACCCGGGTGCCGCCGCGCCGTCGGCGCGGCGGGGCGGCACCCCGCGGGTCCGGCCCCTACGCCGGGCCGGGCTCCCCCTTCAGGATCTCCGTCAGCGGCAGGTCCTCCGCGAGGCCCCGGACGATCCCCTCCAGCCGCCCCGCCAGGCGCTCGACGCGGGAGGCGTCGAAGATCTCGGAGTTGTACGTCACCGCGATCTCCGTCCCGCCGCCGGGGGCCCGGTCGAACACGAACTGCAGGTCGGCCTCCTTGGCACGGCGCGGCAGCGCCAGCCGGCGCAGCTCCAGCAGGTGCCCGCCCGCCCCGGAGGGCTCCGGCGCCTCGGCCAGGTCCATGGCCACCATCACGTCGAAGACGGGACTGCGGTCCGGGCCCCGCTCCCAGCCCAGGTCCCGCATCGTCCACCCGTACGGGTACTCCTCGTGCTGGAAGGCGCGCAGCACGTCCTGCTGCGCGGTGCGCAGCAGGGAGGCGACCGTCTCGTCGGGCTGGAGCCGGGTGCGCAGCGGCACGGTGTTGATGTAGAAGCCGAGCTGGTTCTCCAGGTCGAGACGGTTGCGGCCCCGGGTGTACGTGCCGACGGTGACGTCGCTGCCGCCGGTCTCGGCCAGCAGCAGGAGGCTGACCGCCGTCTTGGCGACGACGAACTCCGTCACCCCGTGGCCGCCCGCCAGCTCCGCGAGGCGCGAGGCCAGCTCGGGCACCGGGCGGACCAGCCGGCCCGCGGCGAAGGCGGTGCGGGCCGGCCGCTCCCGGTCCGTGGCGAGCGGCACGAGGGAACTGGCGCCCGCCAGCTCACGGAGCCAGAACGCGCGGTGCTCCTCGGCGCGTTCACCGGTCATACGGCTGTTGCGCCACTGGGCCGTGTCCTTGTACTGCACGGCCGGCGGTGCGAGTTCCGCGTCGCGGCCCTCCGCCTCGGCGTCGTACAGCACGAGCCAGTCCTCGACCAGCACGTCCACCGTCCGCCCGTCCGACACGAGCTGGTGCATGGACGTCACCATCAGCCAGCCCTCGTCGGTGCGCAGCAGGTCGACGCGCATCAGCGGCTCCTCGGTCACCGCGAAGGCCGTCCGGATGCGGTCTTCGGCGAAGGCGCGGGCGTCGGCGGCCGGCCGTCCCGAGAAGTCGTGGACCGCGAAGGGTAGCGGCAGCGCTCCCGGCGCGTGGACGATCTGCGTCCACCGGTCGCCGTCCTTCGCGAACGTCGTCCGCAGCGTCTCGTGCCGCTCGACGAGCCGGGCGAAGGCGCGTTCCAGTGCCGCCGCGTCGACGTCGCCGTGCAGCTCGTACAGGTCGTTGCGGTTGAACCCGTCGGGCCGGTCGTACGTCTCGTCCATGCGGAGCAGCAGGTCCTGGGTGTGCGCGACCGGGTAGGCGCCCGGGCCGCCCAGGCTGACGATCGCCTCGTCCCCCTCCGTCCGGCCGTCCGCGTGCTCAAGGGCGGTGGCCAGCGCGGCGATGGTCGGCTGCGAGAACAGCACCTCCAGGTCCAGGGTCACGCCGAGCTGGCTGCGGATGCGGGACAGGATCTGCACGGCGCGCAGGGAGTTGCCGCCGATCTCGAAGAACGGGTCGTGGACGCCGACCTCCTCGGCGCCGAGGACCTCGCGCCAGATCCCGGCGAGGGCCCGCTCCGGCTCCGTGCGCGGCCCGGCGGCTCCGGAGTCGCCCGGCCGGGGCAGCTCGGTGAGGGCGAGGGACTTGCGGTCGATCTTGCCGTTGGACGTCAGCGGCATCGCGTCGATCTCGACGAAGTCGGCCGGGACCATGTGGTGGGGCAGCTCGCCGTGCAGCACGGTGCGGCACTCGGCGACCGTGGTGCCGGGCTCCAGCACGACGTACGCGCACAGCCGGTCCCCGGCGTCGGCGCGGAGGACGACCGCGGCCGCCTTCACACCGGGGCAGGCGTCCACGCGGCGCTCGATCTCGCCGAGGTCGATCCTGAAGCCCCGTACCTTGACCTGGCTGTCCGTGCGGCCCAGGTACTCCAGGGTGCCCTCCGCGGTCCAGCGTCCGGCGTCACCGGTGCGGTACATGCGCCGCTCGGGGTGGAAGGGGTCGCGCAGGAACACCCTGGCGGTCTGCTCGGGAGCGTTGAGGTACCCGCGGCTGACGCCGATGCCCGAGACGTACACCTCGCCCTTCATGCCCCGCGGGCACACCCGCAGGTGCTCGTCCAGCACGTAGATCAGGGTGTTGTGGATCGGCGAGCCCAGCGGCACGGTGTCCGTGGTGACGGGTTCGGCCATCACGTGGTGCGTGACGTCGTCGGACGCCTCGGTGGGGCCGTAGGCGTTGACGACCGGGATGTGCGGGTAGTGCGCCAGCCAGCGGTTGACCGAGCGGGGCAGCACCGCCTCGCCGGTGACCATCAGGTGGGCGAGGGTGGTCAGGGCGAAGCGGCGGCCGGCGCTCTCCCACGCGTCGAGCATGGTGTCGAGGTAGGAGGGGACGACTTCGAGGACGGTGACGGCGTCCGCGTCGAGGCGTTCGCCGAACCGCACCGGGTCGAGCTGCAGCGCGGTCTCGTAGATCACCGTCCGGCCGCCGACGTACGGGGCCGCGAACATCTGCCAGACGGAGATGTCGAAGCTGTTCGACGCGTTCTGCGCCACGACGCTCCGCTCGGTCAGCGACAGGTCGTTGATCTTCGAGTGGAGGTGGTTGAGCATCCCGAGGTGTTCGACCATCACCCCCTTCGGCACACCCGTCGAGCCCGAGGTGTAGATCACGTACGACAGCGCCGAGTCGCCGGTCGTGACGTCCAGGTCGCCGGGGTCGAGGTCCGCGCCGGTAGTATCCGTCAGCTCGGCCACGGTGCATTCGTCGCCGATGCGGGCGCGCAGCGCGGGCGTCATCCGTGCCGGGTCCACGGCGACGACGCGGACCCGGGACGACTCCAGCATCGACCGTACGTAGGACGGCGGGTAGTCCGGGTCGATCGGCATGTAGGCGGCACCGCACTTCCACAGCGCGAGGATCGCCTCGACCGTGAGGATCGAACGGTCCATGACGAGGGCCACGACCTCTTCGGGCACCACCGCAAGCTCGTCCCGGAAGACCCGGGCGAGCCGGTTGGCGCGGGCGTTGAGCTCGGCGTACGTGCGCTGCTCGGACCCGGCCACGAGGCAGACGCGGTCCGGGCTCGTGCGGGCGAACCGCTCGACGGCCAGGTGGATCTTCAGCGAGGCGTCGAAGTCGAAGTCGTGCGCGCCGATGGCGAGGACGCCGCGCTGTTCGGCCTCCGTCAGGTACGGGATCTGCTGGAGGGCCGCGTCCGGGCGGTCCAGGACGGCGGCGAGCAGGTGGGTGAAGGACTCCCACAACTGGTCGACGGTGTCCGCGTCGAACAGGCGCGTGTCGAAGCGGATGACCGCCCCGAGGGTGCCGGCCTGCTCGGCGAGCATGATGTTCAGCGGGAACACACTGGTCTGCAGGGTGACGTCCAGGGGAGTCACCCGCAGGTCCTCGTTGCCCATCGCGTGCAGGGCCTGCTCGTCGTCGCCCGCGAACTGCTCGAACTCGATCAGCACGTCGAACAGGTGCGCGGAGTGGGTGAGGCCGCGCTGCTGGAGCTCCTGGACGAGTTCCTCGTACGGGTAGTCGCCGTGCCGGGCCCCGGCCGTGAAGCGGGAACGGACCTGGGCGAACAGCGCCCGGAAACCGGCCTCGTCGTCGATCCGCACCCGCAGCGGCAGGGTGCGCACCAGCATGGCGACGAGCTGCTCGGCGCCCGGCCTGCCGCGGCCGCTCAGCGAGGTGCCCAGCACCAGTTCGCCCTGGTCGGTGTAGCGGGCGAACAGCGCGGCGAAGGCGCTCACGACCGAGGTGAAGGCGGTGCCGCCCTCGGCCTTGGCGAACCGTTGCAGCCGCTCCCAGAGGGCGGCGGGCAGCGCGTAGTCGCGGTAGGCGCCGCTGAACGCCTCGCCCCCGACGCCCGAGCGGACCGGCAGGTCGATCCTCGCGGGCACGTCCGCGAACTGCTCCAGCCAGTACGCGGACGCCGCCCGGCGGTTCTCCTCGGCCCGCTGCCCGCTCTCGGCGTGCAGGTCGCGGTAGCCGAGTTCCACCGGGGGCAGGGCGGGCTCGGCGCCCCGCGCGAAGGACGCGTAGAACGCGGACAGGTCACGGACGAGGAGTTCCAGGGACCAGCCGTCGGCCACGATGTGGTGGGTGCCGAGGGACAGGACGTGCTCGTCACCGTCGAAGGTGGCGAGCTGGGCGCGGACCAGGGGCCCGGTGGTCAGGTCGAACGGGGCCGCCGCGAAGGAACGCACATACGCCGTGACACCGGTGTCGTCGGGCCTGCGGCCACCCGGCTGTTCCAGGTGGAGAGGGACCGTGAACCCCTCGGCGGCGGCCGTGGCCTGGGTCAGCTCGCCGTCGGCGAAGGCGAACGTGGTGCGCAGGGCCTCGTGGCGCCCGGCCAGCGCGTCCAGGGCCCGCCCGAGGGCCTCCCGGTCCACCCGCCCGTCCAGCCGGAAGCTGCGGGTGAGGTTGAAGGCGGCGGAGCCGCCCTCGAACTGCGCGGCGACCCAGTTGTTGAGCTGGGCGGGCGAGGCCGGGAACCGCGCCGGTGCGACGGGGACTGCCGCGGGCGCCGCCGCCGGGGTGTCCAGGACCTCGCGGAGGTGGGCGGCGAGCAGGCGCGGGGTGGCGTGGTCGAAGAGGGCGTACTCGTCGAGTTCGACGGCGAACAGCGTGCTGAGACGGTTCATGACCTGCATGCCGCTGATGGAGTCGCCGCCGAGGTCGAAGAAGGACGCGTCGAGGCCGGGGGTGTCGCCGAGGACGTCCTGCCACACCTCCACCACCGTCTCCAGCGGATCGGCCGCGGCCGGGACGGGCGGCGCGGACGGCGCGGCCCCGGCGGCGGAGCGGGTGCGGACCTTGGCGTCGTCCAGCCAGCAGCGGACGCGGTCGAACTGGTACGACGGCAGCTCGACGCGGCGCCCCGGGCCCAGCTCGGCGTCCCACCGCCACCGGGCGCCGGCCCGGTAGAGACCGGCCAGGAAGCCGGGCAGACCGGACGGGTCCAGCGCCACCACGTCGTATCCCTCACCGGCGCGCCCGGCCAGCGCCCCGGAGATCGTGGACAGCGGCCCGGCCTCCACGAACACGACGGGCTGCGGGCCGGTGAACTTGGCCAGGAGCCGGTCCACGCGGGCGTCGAGGTCCGCGGGCACGGCTCGGTCCCGGGCCGCCGCCGCGCGCAGCGCCTCGTCGAGCGGGACGCGGCCGCTCGCGGCGTCCAGGGCGAACGTGCCCGCGCTCTGGGCGACGACATGGTCGTGGACCAGACCGATGTGGCGCAGCAGGCCCACGAAGGCGTACTGGAAGGCGAACGGCTCGTCGCGCAGGCCGAGCCGGGACGCGGCGTCCAGGGCCTGCCCGTACAGCGCGTCGAAGTGCGGGTGGCGGGCCCTCAGTCCCGCGGTGAGGTCCGGCGTGGCGTCACAGGCGTCCGACAGCAGCAGCACCGTCGTCTGCTGCCCGGCCGGGGGGCGCGGCGGCGGCACGGCGGCGAGGGCGCCGGCGAGCCCGGCGAGGCTGTCCGCGGTCAGGGCGAGGCGGTGGGGGTGGTGGTCGCGGCCCGCCGTCAGGGTGCGTTCGACGTCCGCCGGGTCGAGGTCCGGCCGCTCCTCGATCCAGCGGCGCAGCGCGTCCGCGTTGGCCGCGAGGGCGGTGGGACTCTTCGCCGACAGCGGCACGAAGTACGTCCCGGGGCGCCGGTCCCGTCCGGCCGGGGGGGGGGGCGGGGCGGGCGCCTCCTCCAGGACGGCGTGCACGTTGGTGCCCATCACGCCGAAGGAGCTGACGCCGGCGCGGCGCACTCCGGCGTCCGGCTCCCACGGGGTGAGTTCCCGGGTGACCGAGACGGCCGAGTTCGCGAAGTCGATGAGCGGGTTGAGCTCGGCGGCGTGCAGCGTCGGGAACAACTGCCGGGTGCGCAGCGAGAGGACCGCCTTGATCAGTCCGACCAGGCCGGACACGCTCCAGGTGTGGCCGATGTTGGACTTCGCGGTCGACAGGGCGACGAAGTGCTTGCGGTCGGTGACCCGCCCGAAGGCCAGGTCGATGCCCTCGATCTCGATGGGGTCGCCCAGCGGGGTGCCCGTGCCGTGGGCCTCGATGTAGGAGATGGTGGCCGGGTCGATGCCCGCCTTGCGCCAGGCCAGTTCGATGACCTCGGCCTGCGCGTCGCTGTCCGGGGCGGTCAGGGTGCTGGAGCGGGACGAGTCGTTGTTGGCGGCGGTGGCCTTGATGACGGCGTGCACGGGGTCGCCGTCGCGCAGCGCCGCGTCGAGCGGCTTGAGCAGGACGACGGCGACGGCCTCGCCCGAGCCGGTGCCGGAGGCGTCGGCTGAGAAGGCGCGGGCCTTGCCGTCGGCCGAGCGGATGCCGATGTCCAGGTCCCCGGTCTTGTGGTCGGCCAGCACGTTGATGCTGGCCCCGCACACCATGGCCAGTTCGGCGTCGCCGAGCAGCAGGTCGTTGACCGCCTGGTGGACGGCGAGCAGGGAGGAGGAGCAGGCCGAGTCGATCAGGGTGGCGGTGCCGCGCAGGCCGAAGAAGCGCGACAGGCGCCCGGCCATAGCGGAGTGGTGCGTGCCCATTCTCAAGGTGGGTTCGGGGTCGAGGGCCAGGTCGCCGTACTCGATCCGGGTGTCGGCGGCGTACACCGTGTCGCGCACTCCGTCGAGGGCCCCGGGGGCGTAACCGGCGTTCTCCACGGCCTGGTGGGCGACCTGGAGCAGCAGCCGGTGCTCGGGCGCCATGTTCTTGGCCTCGCCCTTGGAGATGCCGAAGAACGCGGGGTCGAAGGAGTCGATGTCGTCGAGGAACCCGCACAACTGGTAGTCCGCGCGCGGGGGCAGCGAGGTCCGTGCGATGCGGTCCTCGGTCAGTTCGCGGACGCTGTCCCTCCCGTCGCGGAGGTTGCGCAGGAACTGCTGGAGGTCGTCGGCCTCCGGCAGCCGCGCCGCCATGCCGATCACGGCGATGTCCCGGCCCGTGACGGCCGGGGCCGCGGCGGCCCGCGCCGCGCCCCCGGGGACGGCGGCCGTGCCGCTCGGGCCTGTCTCAGAACTCATGCTCGGTGACCCCGTCTTCCGGCTGCGTGGGGAGGGGAGCGACCAGCGCCGCCTGCGCGGCGATGGTGCGGTGGGTGAACAACTGGGCGACGCGCAGGACCCCGGGGAAGCGCTCGTCGAGCAGTGCGTACAGACGCAGCAGTTTCAGGGACGTGCCGCCGAGGGCGAAGAAGTTGTCCTCGACGCCCTCGACGGGGCGGCCCAGGACCTTCGCCCAGACGTCGCGGACGCGGTGCTCGGTGTCGGTGCGGGGGGCGACGGCCGCGGACGGCGGCGCGTCCCGTGCGAAGCGCGGCGCCGGGAGGGCGGCGCGGTCGGGCTTGCCGTTGGCGTTGGTGGGGATGCGGTCCAGGGCGATGTACTCGCCGGGGACCATCACCCGGGGCAGCAGGGCCGTCAGGTGGGCGCGCAGTTCCTCGGAGAGGGACCGCTCGTCCCGGTCCGGGTCGGTGGGCACCACGTAGGCGACCAGGTGGGCCTCGCCGCTGGTGTCCTTGTGGGCGACGACGATGCCCGTGGAGACGGCCGGGTGCCCGGTGAGGGTGTTCTCGACTTCCGCCGGCTGGATGCGCACCCCGCTGATCTTGACCTGGTGGTCGGCGCGGCCGAGGACGTCCAGCAGGCCGTCGGGGCGCAGCCGTCCGACGTCACCCGTGCGGTGCAGCAGGTCGTCGTCGTCCTCGCGCAGCGGGTTGCGGAAGAAGCTCGCCCGGGTGGCCGCGGGGTCGTTGAGGTAGCCGAGCGTGCGGAACGGGGTGCGGATGGCGATGTCGCCGCTCTCTCCGACCCCGCACAGCACGCCGCCCTCGCGCATCACGAAGATCTGGGTCTGCGGCAGGGGGGCGCCGACGGGGACGACCGAGGGCGGCGGCCCGTCCGGGAGGCGGTGGAAAAACTTCGCGAGGGTCGTCTCGGTCGTGCCGTACAGGCACACGACTTCGGCGCTGGGGCAGCGCTCGCGGATGTTCTCCACCAGGGCGGCTTTCAGCGGCTCGCCCGAGCAGACGGTGAGGCGGAGGCTGTCCGGGCGGACGTCGTCGGGGACGTCCAGGAGCCAGGTCTGCAGGACGGTGGGCGCGGCGTGCAGAACGGTGATCCGCTCACGTTCCAGCCAGCGGAAGATCGCCTTGCCGCCCAGTTCGTCCGCCTCCTCGGGCACCACGAGGGTGCCGCCGGAGATGAGCGCGAGGAACGTGTCGCGCAGCATCACGTCGAAGGAGACGCTGGTGAGCTGCGAGCACCGGTCGTCCTCGCCGACGCCGAACTCGGCCGCCTGCCAGGTGAGGAAGTGGCTGAGCCCGCCGTGCCGGCCCAGCACGCCGCGCGGCCGGCCGGTGGTGCCGGACGTGAAGAACACGTAGGCCGGGTCCGCCGGGGACACCGACGGCAGCGGTGCCGTCCGGTCGGTGTCTTCTGGCAGCGGGACCAGCCCGTCGGTACCGAGGCCGACCGTTTCGGTGCCGGCCACCGGGGCGGCGCCGTCGTCGTCGCCGACCCGGA